>CAXTCT010000012.1:0-18688 GCA_964242565.1 uncultured Acetobacteraceae bacterium
AGTTCAGGAGTTTTGGGAATCCCTAGAGAGTCAGTGTCATTCGGGATTGGTATTAGACCACCTTCGACAATCGCCCGGCGCAGCTCTTCCCGCGCCAGTTGGATGGCAGCTCCGATGCTTTCCGACGTCGGAATAGAAGCCGTTACGGTATCCACGACTGCACTCCCGCAAACTTCGTCTGCATGTCCCTCAGCCACGCACGCACGCGCGCCTGATCGAACGGGCCCAGCGGCGTCTGCTTCCGGCCTTCCCTGATTTGTCCCGATGCTGCCTGACCGTAGAAAACGCGGCGGGCCTCGATCTCGCCAGCCGGGAGAAGCCGAGGCATCCATACAGGGGTGGCACCGCGGGCAATCGCATTCCGAAAAACACTATGCTTGGTGATACGGGCGAAAGCCTGCTCACGAGACACCGGGGCTTCGATCAGGCCCTCGTTCAGGACGAGCGCCGTTGCCTTTGGCTGAAAGCCAGCGCCTTCCATCATCGCCAGAGGCGACAGGTCATCAACCTGGGGGCCAATCATGTAGACGGCCACCGTGGCGACCCCGGCCGCTTCCAGCATTTCGACCAGATCCGGCACTTGAGACACAAGCCGGCGCAGGGTCATATCCCCGCCGCCGAGGTCGATATAAGCGCTCGTCTGGTGCTTCATGACATGGGTAAGGAGACTTTCCAGCCAGCTAACGACGCTCGCCTCGTCGCCTTCAGTCGGTCGGATCACGTCTGAAAAATAGCTCGCGAGAGTGGCGTTCGTGCGGTCCAGATCGGCCACGATGACAGGCCGACCGGCTGCAAGGGTTGCCTCTGCGGCATACCGGAGAAGTGTGGACTTTCCACGCGCGCCACGGCCCAAGGTGAAGAAGATTTTGGGCTTGCCGGTCAGGTCGATTCCTTGGGCTGGCTCATATGGCTTTGGACTGCAGATAATCCTGTCGACACCGAGCCGCGCGTCGTTGCGTCCCACGATCGGCAGTAGGCCAGACCCTGTCTCTCAAACAGACACTCGCCGATCGGAGGCCGATGATCGGGGTTTCCGGATGGACTGGAGCCCAAAGGCCGTGCTGTCGAGAAGCACCTGCATTTACAGTGGGTTGGCGCTGTGGCGATTGTCGGCATCGGCAATGGGGCGAAGCTAGGTCGACGCCGAAACTCAAGCTAGCGACGACACGCCTTCATCAATCTGCTTGCCTGCCAAGGGGTAATTGCAGCCACCGGTTTCTCAAATCACGGCTTCCAGGTCTTGCCCGCCATCTGCGCGTTCGTGACGGATGGTCTGCTTGCCTTACCAAGCCCGTAGCTCATGCCGTTCCGTCCCGATCGCACGAGAATAGACAGCGCGGCGATCAAAACCTTTCGGGCAGAGCTAATCCTGTTCCAGGAGCCGGCTCTGGCAAAGCCCGAACTGGGCGCAAGGCTTAGAGGCGAGCATGACTCTCTTGTTCTATGAAAAATCCTCGGTGGCTGGAATACGTTGGACCTATCTTGGCAAGATACAAAGCCTTTTACCAAACAGGGGAAGCTGCATCAAAACAGGTCAACGTCAGGAGCGACACCGCTCTGGAATTTAGCATCAGTCAGCGACGAAGCCGATAAGCCAGCCCTTGTGGGGGCTTTTTCGGTCCCCTTCTTTTGTCATGGGCCTTTGGTCGTCAACACCGTTCGTATGACAGGCGCATGGGCGAGCAAGGTGGCTGCGATCGCACCGGCGCTGGCACGCCGTCGTAACCGCAGCCGAGCCACTAATCACCTCACCCGACACTCTCAAGTCACCATAAATTGGGCATACCCTTCGGGAATGTTGCTCGACGTCGATCCCTGCTCAACAAGCAAAACTTGTTAGTGCAGGTAAGATTGATGCTCTAAGCTTCACGCACAGTGGGCCGAATGCCAAAGGCATACCGGCCTATGGATGGAGATCGCTGGATGCTGACACTCAAGCATGAGATGCGCCCGCAACCGACCCATGACGAACGGTCGAGACAGAACTTCGTCATGGGCCTGCGCAGCTTCGTCCTGAATGACCTGGCAAGCGACATGAGCCATGCCTACGAGACACGTGTCGCGCCAGGTTTTGCCGATGCAAACAGAAGGTTGCCGGAGAGCGGCAGCGAAGTGCATCGCGCCATGCGCGGCGATGCGATATTCTCGCTCTACAGTGCCCTGCGCGTGAACGCGCAGCGGCTGGTATGGGATTCCGTCATCCCGGTGGTGGAGCGCGAGCGGTCTCGGATCGAGGCAGTTGCGGCCGATGCGGCCTCCCACGTGCCGGCGACGCTGAAGCCCGGGTTCAAGGTGCCGTCCAACGTGACCGCGGTCGACGTCCATCTCCTTCCCGGATCCTATGCCCGGGCCGACGGCGACACCGATCTCTCGACCGGCGCGGTCTACGACCAGGGTCTGGCCGTGTTCTCGTTCGGTCTCATGGGAGACAATCTCGACGATATCGGCTCCTCCATCTCTCGCTTCATCGCCGCCCGTTATCCCGATTTCAGGCCAGCGAGCATACTGGATGTGGGATGCACGATCGGCCACAACACGGCGCCCTGGGCGCGTCAGTATCCCGGTGCGGACGTGCAAGCGGTCGACGTCGCGGCGCCAGGGCTGCTCTACGGCAATGCCCGCGCGCAGCTGCAGGACGTGCACAATATCCGGTTCGCCCAGATGGATGCCAGGACACTCGATTTTCCGGATGCCTCGTTCGATCTCGTATTCTCGTCGATGTTCCTGCACGAGCTGTCCTTGAAGGACATCGACAGCGTGATGCGGGAGGCGCAACGCGTGCTGCGTCCCGGCGGCCTCATGCTGCACATGGAACTGCCGCCGAACCCGCAGATGGCGCCCTATGACGCATTCTACCTGGACTGGGACGCGTACTACAACGAGGAGCCGTTCTCGAAGGCGTTCCGTGACCAGGAGCCGATCCGCCTCTGCGCAGAGGCCGGCTTCGATCCTGCCAGCTACGTCCAGTTCATCGTGCCGTCGATCGGCTTCTTCGGTGCGAACGCAGTCGATGCCGCTGCCTCGCAGGCTGGCGAGGGTGTCATAAACGACAACACCGGCCGGCTTGCGGATGGCGTGCGCTGGTTCTGCTTCGGTGCCTGGAAGGCATGACGACGCAAGCGCGGCCCTATCCCGACGAGATACCGAGCGGCGCCTACGGCGATGACGGGCGACCGCGTTTCTTTGCTGATCCGGCGATGGACCGGCTTGTCGCCGCATTCCTGGACCTCGCGTCGGAAAGCTGGGTCCTGGCGGAACGCGTCGCCACCCTGGAGGACATGATGATCGAAGGCGGCATGTCCCGGGCCACTCTCGAGTTCTACCAGCCCGACGCCGCAGGTCTCGAACGCCGCGAACGGGCACGCGACGTGTTCATCGGCCGCATCCTCGGACAGCTCCGCGAGAAGCGTTGATCCACGGCCCTCGCTTCACCTCGCACGATGCGCGGCACTCCGTCCTGCAAGCCTTCCCAGGGTGATGGCCGTGCATAATCCTGCACCTGGAAGGTAGCCCGAGCCGCCCGGACCGCTGATTCCGCGTGCCGCGCCGCCGCCTGCGAACAGGTTCGGCAACGGAGTGCCGTCACTGCGAACGACACGTGCTAGGTGGTCCACCGCCAGACCGCCCTGGGTATGGAACAAGGCACCGGTCACCTTCAGCGCGCAATAGCCCGGCCGCAGCGGCGGCTGGTCGAAGACGCGGCCGAACCGGTCGGACATCTCTTCAACCTCCCGGAGAGTTTCCGCCAGGACCGCCGCCGGCATGGCGCAGGCTCGCGCGAGGTCGTCGACGGTATGCCCGCGTCGCAGGGCGCCGACCGCCAGCAGCGCATCATATTGCGGCAGGCCGACGCAGGTGCGATGGATCCGGTCGTCATACACGATCCAGGCGAAGCCGCCGCGCCGGCTCAGGACGCGCGCCGCCTGTCCCGATACATCGTCCAGTTCATGACTGAAACGCAGACCATCGGCATCCACCTGTATGCCGCCCTCGATCAGGAGCCGCGGGCTGACGTCGATCCGCTGCGGCTCGGCCAGCAGTCCGAGACCCTGGTACGAGCCCATGTCGCCGACAGCGGCCCCGAGTGCCGTGCCCCAGCGGATGGCGTCGCCTGTGTTATGCTCCCAGCCGAAATAGCGAGCGTCACGCATCGTCGGGATGTGCTCGGAGACCATCTGTGGATTGCCGCCAAATCCGCAGCTCGCCAGGACCAGCGCCCGGCAACCGACCGCCGAGACGACGCCGTCCGGACGCCGGTAGCACACCGAAGCCACGATGCCTTTTCCATCCTCGACCAGGTCCGTCACGTCGGCATGGGTCAGGATCAGCACGCCGGCATCATCCGCCGCCTGCTGCAGGCGCGCCATCATCGCCACGCCGCTGCGCTCCGGAACGGTATGCATCCGCCGCCGCGTATGACCAAAGGCTGGACGCCATGCGAGGTCGACCTCGAACGGCACGTCATGTGACGCCGCCAGCCAGTCCAGTGCGGGGCCGCTTTCGCATGTCACCGCAGCAGCCAGTACAGGATCGGCCTGGCCATCGGTCTTTCGCATGACGTCGGCGAGGAAGATCGCTGCATCGTCCTCGATGCCGCATTGCGTCTGGGCCCGACTGCCGGCGGCGCACAATGCGCCGAGGGACATCTCGCTGCTGCCGGCACATCGCCCGTGGCGCTCAAGCACCAGAACATCCGCCCCGGCGTCGCGCGCCGCCAGTGCAGCCGTCAGACCGCACGCTCCGCCGCCCACGACGACGACGTCGATCCGGGGTTCTGTTCCATCCATATGCATGGCCGGTCCTGGCTGGTTCGTCTTACGACAGGGCCGGTACGATCTCGGTCCACTCGTCATCCGGGCCGCGGACGATACCGGCGAACACGCCGACATCGGTGGCCCGGAACGAAGCGAAGGCGATGCCCGCCGGAAGCCCGCATGGCGTCACGACACACGGGCCAGCATTGGCAGGATAGGCATCAATCTCGATCAAGCTGCGATCGGAGAGACCAATCGTGGACAAGGCATGCCTTGTTTCCGGAACGAGGCCGTGCGCTGCGGACAGGCAGCCGATGCGAGCCTGGAACGGGCCATTCGCGTCCGTGCGAAACAGGTCAGAGTAGAATCGCGTCGATACATCAAGGGACGATGCGCCCAGCACCGCCACGAAGGCGCAATCGACCGGAGCCTGTGCCGCCGGCAGGTCGAAGCCGGGAACCGTGCCGCTTATCTCCGTCAGATACAACACCTCGCCCGCTGGCCCTGCGACCTGCATGGCACGTATACGATCGGTGAAGCCGAGATCCACTGTTTCCGGATGACCCAGGATCCTGAACGGCGAGCCCGCCAGATCGGCAGCGATGCGATCGAGGTTCTGCACCACCAGCTCGATGGCATTCCAGCCGCAGCTCGCAAGTGGCCGGTATTCCGGAGCTTCTGCTTCCTCGATGAAGCGGATGAAGCGCTGGTTCCTGCTTGATGGCCGCAGGAGCGCTTGCCGCGCGCCGGCGAGCCCCGGCAATCCCCACAAGGTTGCCTTGGATACCTCGAGTCGTGTGAACTGGTCGTGCCCGTAGCCAAGATATCGCTTGTAGAGGTGCGCGGCAGCCTCGATGTCGGAGGTGACAACAGTAAATCCGGCGATCGAACCGGGCATGGGCTAGACCTGTCGACTAGATTGTATACCGACTATGCCACAGCTACGCTCGGCCTCAAACACGATTTCCTCGAGCAGACGATTGGGGGCGGCTGGAAGCGTTACGTTCCGGCGTGTGATGGCGCAGGCGTGCCGGACGATCGTAGTGGCCTTCACGTCAAGCATCGTCAAACCGCCCAGCTCGACGATCGCGCCGACCATGTCGGGCGGCACGGTGATGATGTAGTCGTCATCGAGACAGAGCCACGTGCCGACGACGATCGCATCGCTGCGGATGATATGCGGCGGCGGCGGCAGCATGGCGCGCATATACGCAAGATTGATCGCTTCGTAGACGTCACCCCGGAACGCCGGAACCATCCAGGTGAATTGTGCCAAGTCACGCAAGGAAAGGTCGGACCGGCCGGCAAGCGGATGTCTGGGCCTGACGGCCAGCACGTCGCGCACCTCGAACAGATGGCGGAAACTCAGCTCGCCGCTCAGCTCCGGGTCGGCGGTCGGACTGCCGACGACGAAATCGACTTCGCCCGCCATCATCCGCTCGACCATCATGCCTGTGTAGCCTTCGAGCAGCCTGATCTGCACGTCAGGATGCTGCCGATGGAACCGTCGGATTGCGGTGGCAACATGCCGTCCGGTCATGGTCTCGCTGATGCCGACGGTCACGCTGCCACCACGAGCGTCTCGCAGCAGGCTCATCTCGCTCATCATTCGATCTGCCATGACCAGCTGCGCCCTGGCGCGCGCCAGCAGCAGGCGGCCGAATACGGTCAACGTCAAGCGGCCGCCACGCGTACGTTCGAAGAAACGTACGCCAGCTGCCGCCTCCATCTTGGCAACACTGGAACTGAGTCCCTGCTGGGTGATGTTCAACGCCGCTGCGGCATCGACAAAGGTTCCGCATTCCACGATGGCGAGGAAGCGTCGGAGCTGACCGAGTTCGATGTCCGCCTTCATTAAGAAACATCTATAATTTGTTTCTCTCTTCAAAGCAACATGCGTAGGACTATAGCACGCTATTTGCATACTTTTTCACGTTGTCCGAACCTCCTTGCCTTGTCGCTGCACCGCTCCGATCAGGAATTCGCAACGGACTTCCAAGGCAAGCCATGCTGGTGACCGTCATCCATTCAAGGAGAGCCTCGTGACGGACAGCGTGCGCGTTCCGCAAGGATCTGCCGGGTGGATCGTTATCTTTCTGGTATCCTTCCTGGTCTGGACACTGTCGAATTTGGACCAGTCGATCTTCGGCTACGTGCTTCCCGGAATCCTATCGGACTTCCATCGGCCGATCGCATCGGCGGGCACGATCCTGGCGATCTCCTTCGTGGCTTCCTCGGTATTCGTCGTGTTCAGCGGAATGGCTGCGGACCGCTTCGGCCGCGGCATCACCCTTTCCGCCCTTCTGGCACTGTCCGCATGCTTTGTCGGAATGCAGGCGTTCTCTGGCAGCATCGCCGCGTTGACGATCCTGCGTTCGCTGAGCTTCGGTTTCGGCGGTGGCTTGGCGTCGATCACCAGTGCCTACGTCGTCGAGGCGGTTCCCGCGAGGCTGCGCGGCTTGGCGATCGGCGTGCTGCAATGCGGCTTCCCGCTTGGCTGGTTCGTGGCCTCATTGATCGCGGTGCCGCTGCTGCGTGCCGGAGGATGGCGCGAGGCGTGTCTCGCCGGCTTCGCGGTCGCCGTCCTGGCGCTTCCCATCCTGTGGCTGTTGCGCCGGGCGGAGCGGTCGCGGCCGGGGCCTGACATCGCTTCGGCCTCCCGCGTCCGGGCGCCAAAGGTCCGTGTCGGAGAGTTGTTCAATTCCGAGCACTGGATGGTAAGCGCCGCCTGCATGGTAACCTTCTTCTGTTTCGCCGGCGCGTATGCCGGTTCGGCTTTCTTCTTTACCACTTTCTTCACGGCGGTTCGCCACTACAGCCCGGCCGATGCGATCTCCCTCGTTGGTTCGTCCAACGGCATCGCCATCATCGGCTACGTCGCGGCGGCATTGACCGGCGAGTTCCTGCTGATGCGTCGCACGGTGTTCATCATCTGGGTACTATGCGGCGCTGCGGCCCTGCTCGGGTTGTTGTGGCTGCCACGGACGCACGGCCAGGACTTCTTCTGGTATGCAACGATGGCCGGCTTCTTCTATGGCGCTGCGGCGGTGTTCCCGGTGATCATCGCCGAGCTGTTTCCCACACGAATCCGCAGCACCGCGCTGGCCGTCTGCGGATCAATGCCGCAGTGCCTCGGCTTCGCCCTGTTTCCGCTCATGGTCCCGCTGCTCGTCGAGCACCTGGGATGGCAGATGGCGCTGAGTGTCGTCGTTGTTCCTGGGATGGTCATTGCTGCCCTAGCGATGTCGATCGTGCCAGGCCGTCAATCCGGCCTCTCGTTGGCGGACCTCGAACTCCCGAATCTTACGTCCAAGGCAAGCAACGCATGAGCAAGCGCATCATCGCCCTGTTCAACCTGAAGCCCGGAGTCACTCGCGAGGCCTACGAGGCCTGGGCGCGCGACATCGACATGCCGGCGGTGCGTTCGCTGGCCTCGATCAGCGGCTTCGAGGTGTTCCGGGGCACCGGGCGCCTCGGCAGCGACGCGCCCTCGCCGTACGACTACATCGAGATCATCGACGTCGTCGACATGGAAGCCTTCGGCATCGATGCCTCGACCAGCCTCATGCAGCAGATCGCCGCGGCCTTCCAGTCGATGGCCGAGATCGTCTTCATCCTGACCGAGAAGGTGGCGTGACCGGCCGCCTCGACGGCAAGGTCGCGGTGGTGACCGGTGCCGGACGCGCTGGCGGACTGGGCCAGGCGATCGCCCGGCGATTGTCCGCGGACGGGGCGGCGGTGGTCGTCTCCGATCTCGCGCCGGGAACGCGCACCGACGCGGAGGCGGCTCACCTCGGCAACGAGGATGGCCTCGCTGCAGTGGCGGCCGCCATCGTGCGAGCCGGTGGCCGGAGTGCCACCCATCTCGCCGACGTGACAAGTCTCGCGGACATGCAGGACCTGGCGGGACGGGCGGTCTCAGCCTTCGGTCGGCTCGACATCTGGATCAACAACGCCGGCATCGGATATAAGATGATGCCGCTACTCGAAATCGAGCCGGCCGACTGGCAGTCGGTCATCGACGTCAACCTGACCGGCTGCTTCAACGGGCTTCGGGCCGCGGCCGAGGTCATGGTGCGGCAGGGCGACGGCGGCCGAATCGTGAACATTGGCAGCCAGGCGTCCAAATCCGGTTTCCCGTTCGCGCAGGCATATTGTTCCGCCAAGCACGGGCTGGTCGGGCTGGCGCGCTCCGCCGCGATCGAGCTGGGCGCGCACGGGATCACGGTCAACAACGTTTGTCCCAATCATGTCACGACCGGCCTGGGCGCCTGGCAGAACGAATATTTCGCCGCGAAGACGGGGCGCAGCATGGACACGTACCTGGCCGACATGCGGTCCCGGATCCCGCTCGGACGGCTGGGGCTTGCCGAGGACACCGCGATGGCGGTCGCATTCCTGGCCTCTCCCGACGCCGGCTACATCACCGCCGAAAGCCTGAACGTGTCGGGCGGCGAAGAGCCGCATTGAGCGGGTCCGCCTGGACGGCCTGCCAGCACCGGACCCCGCAACACTCGTCGTTCGCCGACATACGACGGGGCGACCATAGAAGGACCCGAACCATGTCCATGTCATCCGGCGGCCGCGCAGCATTCTGGTCGGCCGCACTGGTCGTCGGCGGTCTCTGCAGTCCTGCAGCGGCGCAGGACACGCATGCCGCCGCCGACCCGTCCGGACAGGGTGCGCCCGCGGCCCGCCGGGTGCAGCCCGCGAGCGTGGCCACGCCGAATGACTCGGCCGCAGCCAAATCCGCCGGCGCGGCAGCGGGAACGAAGCTGGAGAGCGTCACCGTCACTGCGCAGCGGAGGACGCAACGTCTGCAGGATGTTCCGGTTGCGGTCAGCGTCTTCTCCGGCAAGCAGCTGGCCCAGAGGCAGACCGTCGACACCACCGAGCTGATCCGGCTGGTGCCGAACATGAGCGGCGGCGAGAATGTCGGGCAAGGCTCGGCCAACGTCTACTACATTCGCGGCCTGGGGCAGACGAATTCCTTCACCACCTTCGAGCCGCAGGTCGGCACCTATGTCAACGACATCTATATCAGCCGGCAGAACGCCAACAACTTCGCCCTGTTCGACGTCCAGGACATCCAGGTCCTGCGCGGCCCGCAGGGCACGTTGTTCGGCCGCAACTCGACCGGAGGCGCCATCGTCGTGACGCTCGATCCGCCGCGGGATACGTTCGGCGGCTATCTGGAGCTCGGCGGCGGCGACCGGTCGCGCTTCACCGGCCGCGCCTCGGTCGACCTGCCGGTCAGCAGCCAGATCCTGACCAAGACCTCGGTCTTCGGCATCACCGACAACGGCTACGTGCACGACATCACCACCGGCCAGATGCTGAACGACAAGCACGATGTCGGCGTCCGCGAGGCGGTCCGGCTGATCTCCAAGTCGGGAAACCTCGTCTGGGATCTCTCGGCTGACTACGCTGACAACAACGAGGCCAACCTCTACAACTTCCCGGGCCCCAACGGCGACCGCCAATCGGTCAGCGGCTTCAGGACGGACGGCAACCTGGTCGGGCTGCTGACGGGTGACAAGAGCCTGCAGGGCCAGGGATCGGACGTGAAGAGCTGGGGTTTCGCCTCCGACCTGAAGCTCAATTTCGACGCCGGCACGCTGCACGTCATCACCGGCTTCCGCGGCCTCGACCAGGAATCGTCGGTCGACTTCCCGGACATCCAGCTCGGGCCGCTGGTGCCGAACGACCGGAGCCCGGTCGGCCAGTTCGCTCTGGCGTTCGATCCGCAGGGTGATGAATATACCCAGGAGGTAAAGTGGAACGGCCGGCTTGGCCGCGATCTGACCTACACCAGCGGCGTCTATTATCTCTACGAGACGAACGAGACCAACTATGGTGCGGCTGCCTACATCCCCGCCCTGGCGCCGGTGCCGGTCCCGCTCGGCGACGAGACCTTCCGCAACGCGACCAGTTCGGTCGCCGCATACACCCAGGCCGACTACCAGATCCTGCCGGCGCTGACCGCGACCGTCGGGTTACGCTACACGCTGGAGCGCAAGCGGTTGCAGGTCTCGCCCAACACGCCCGGCGGCTTCAACACTTCGGATCTTCTCGCAGCGGGCTACAAGGACGCGCTCAATACCGACCTGCTGACACCCCGCTTCGCATTGCAGTACAAGATCGATCCCAGCCTGATGGTGTACGCATCGGCGACCAAGGGCTTCCAGGGCGGCGGCTGGAACTCGCTCACCTTCTCCGCCTCGACCTTCAATAACTTCGGTCCCGAGAAGGTCTGGTCGTACGAGGCGGGCGCCCGCTACACCGCGCCCGGTGGCGCATTCCGCGCAAGCGCCAACGTGTTCCTCGAGGAGGTCTCGAACTACCAGCTGCTTTCCACGTCGCCGATGCCCGGCAACTTCATCACCAACAACGCGGCCAACCTGGAAACCTACGGGCTGGAGATGGACGCGAGCTGGATTCCGGTACGCAACCTGACCCTGTCCGGCAGCATCGGTCTTGAGACCGGCACCTATAACACGCCCTCCACCCTAGTGCGCGCCCAGCAGCTCAGCTGCTTCGCCGGACGCCGCATCGGCAACGCCGCCGAGATCGGCGCGAACTGCGGCTCCGGGATCGTCAGCCAGCAAGGCAACCTGGCGGGACCGAGCTATCTGCCTCCTGTTACGGTGGCGTTGAACGCCAGCTACTTGTGGAACTTCCGCAAGTTCAGCCTTACTCCGACTCTCGGCTTGCAGGTGGTGGGTCGGCAGAACAACGACCCGTCCGGAAATCCGGGCGGCGTCGATTCTGCCTACGACATGGTCGATGCCGGCGTGACCTTCCATCTGGATCGGGCACCCTGGACCGTCACCGCCGAGTGCCGCAACTGCGGCTTCACCAACTACGGCGTGTCCTATCTGTTCGGCTACAAATACTACAACGATCCAGGCATCTGGGACGTACGGCTCAACTACAAGTTCTGAGCGGTCCGGATCTCGGCGCATGCCATGCTTCGAGCATGGCGGTGCTGGTGCGGAATCGAACAGGACCGGAGGAGCCATCCTGATGGACAGGAGCGGATCGATCTGGGACTCGTGCTGGAGCCCGACCATCCCGTCATCCATTACGGGCACGAACCCTATGGCATCCCCCGCACCTACTGGGCGGCCGAAGGCGGAATGGCGATCCTGAAGTGCCTCGGGCCGATGATCGAGGAAGCGGTGGCCCGGGGCAGGATCGAAGTCGGGGAGACTACCCGTATGGCGGGGCTTCTGACGGATGCTGCCGGAGCAGTCACCGGCGTCAGGCTGCAGCGTAGCGGCAGGATCGCCGAGGTAGCCGCCCGCGCCGTCATCCTGGCTACCGGGGGCTATACCGCGAACCCGGAGCTGTTCTCCGAGATGAGTAGAGGCCGGCCGCTTTACGGAGGCGGCTATGCGCACGCACGCGGTGACGGCCTCCGGGCGGCCGTTTCGGTCAACGGACAAGTCCGCAACCGGGAGACGTATCTGCCGACCTTCGCAGCCGTATCGGATCCCGAGGCACATGGCGAGTTCACCTTCGCGACCCAGACCTGTCCCCAGTTTCGACAGCCCTGGGAGATCTACGTCGACGATGACGGGAACCGTTTCATCCGGGAGGACGAGCCGAGCGTCGACCGGCGTGAGCGCGCGCTGCTCGACTTGCCGCACATGAGATTCTGGGCCCTTTATGACTCTCGGATTGCGCGTGAGGCCCCAAGCTTTTTCAACTTGGCTTCGCCTGATGATATCGCCAGCCGTTTCGAGACCAACGCCTCCTACGTCAAGTCCTGCAGCATTGACGACATGGCGCGCCAGACAGGAATGAGGGCCGGTCAGCTTGCCTGCACGATCGACGCATACAACAGCGCGATCGCGTCCAAGGCATCCGATCCGATGGGCCGGCTGTTCAGACCGCTTCCGATCAACGAACCGCCCTTCCATGCCGTCCGGCATGTCGGCTGGAGCATCGTCGGTTTCGCCGGTCTCAAGACAGATGCAATGCTGCGGGTGACTGACGAAGATGATCACCCGATCCCTAACCTATACGCGGCAGGTGAGATACTCGGGCTTGGCGCGACGTCGGGGAACTGCTTCACCGGCGGCATGAGTGTGACGCCTGCAATGACGTTTGGCCGCCTGCTGGGAGTCGCACTTGGCCATCGGTTCGCCACCCGGCACGACCAGGGCGCTCTACCCGGCAATCGATAATGCGGAACATACCTTGTGCTTTGAGGAATGGCCGAACCAGTCGCGGAGTGCGCTGAATGACGACGGGTTGCACAACCTCCTGCTGCGACTTCTTGGCCTGCCGTCGCGATGCCGGGCTGCCCCGGTGCGCTCATCCGCTGCGACGGCCGTGTGGTTCTTCCGGCTCAAGCACCGCGCGCAGCGCCGAGGCGACATCCGGCAGCAGCTGCAGCCGATCGCAGAGCGACGCCAGCGGCGCATGTAACGCTTCCATCCCGGCATGCGCGAGACAAGCGTGGGCCTTGGCCAGATGCTGCGCGGGCGTCAGCGGAAAGGCCGGCGAGCCCAGTTGCGCAGTGACGTCGAGCCGCAGCCTCGTGCCGTCGGTCAACACCGCCGTCGCTTGCGCCGGCACGAACGCAGCCGGGTCGGGATTGTCGTCCGGCCGTACCGAGAGACGTGCTGCCAGCGCGGATGCAGCAGGATCCGTCAATCTCTGCTCGGTGAAATCGCTCAAGCCTACGGTGCCGCGCAGCAGCGTGGCCGCCATCAGGTATGGCGCGCAGAGCCTTGCGTAGGCCGGCTGCATCCCGTCCCGATGCGGGCGGCCAACCAGCCTCGCGATCAGCGGCGGAGCAGTATAGGTCAGGCAGTCGAGCCTTGCGGCTTCCAGCCCATGCTCGCGCATCAGCGTTTGCACGGCCACGATCGCGCCATGCGCTGCGCGGCCGGTCGGGAACGGCTTCCAGCTCACTTCTGTGATCCGGAACGTCGTACCCAGGGTCCGGAACACCGTCCCGGCGTCGTGACCGCTCTCGAACAACGGAAGATAGCCGAACGGACCCTCGAGCCAGTCCACCGGACCCGGAAGTCCTGCACGGCCCAGGTCGAAGGCGCGGATCGCCGAACTGGCGGCCGCGGCGATCTGCACCGGCAGCGCCGGTCCGCCCTCCAGATGCGGCTGCATGGTGCCCGACGCGAACGCCAAGCCATAGCCAAGCGCGTCCCGCGCGACTTGCGATGACACTCCGGTCAGGGCAACCAGGCCGGCGATGCTGCCGAAGATGCCGGCAGTGGCGGGACGGAAGAAGCGCAGCGGGGTCGTCGCGGCCAGGCCAAGGCAGCAGGCGACATCGACCCCCGCAACCAGGGCGGTGAGGAAGCGCTCGCCGTCATACGGTCCGGATCGCTCCGCTTCCGTCAGCAGCGCCGCAACCAGGGTGGCGAGCGGATGGACCACGGCCGCCTCGTGCACGCAGTCGAACTCCTGGTTATGGATCTGGAAGGCGTTGACGAACGCGGCCTGCGGTGCCGGCAGACGAATTCCCGGACGGCCGAGCAGCGTGCTCCCGTGGTCGCTCCGGCCCCAGCCCTCTGCTGCAGCTACGATCTGGTCGGCATGCGGAGCCCTGCTGCCGGCGATGCCGACTGCCAGACTGTCGTGCAGGAAGATCGCGGCCGCCCGCATCACCGGCTCTGGTATCCTGTCCGCCTTGAGGGTGGAAGCATGCTGCAGGACATACTCATGGGCCTTGCGGGACATCGTCATCCCTTCCGATCGGCGAATGGCTTCCGCGTTCGCCCGATGGCGTTGGTCATGCCGCCGACATACAACGACGGTCCCAAGGACGGAGCACGTGCCTTTCCGCATGATCATCCGGCGAGCGCTCCGGCTCCCGGATGGTCCGTTCGCGGCCGACGATCCCGGGTCCGCTCCGGGGGAGCGACGATCGTTCAGTGCGCATGACGATACCGGGAGGAAGAATGAAGGCACCAATGCGAACCCCGAAGGGCAACAGCGCCGGGTCGATGGCGGGCGGAAAGGCCTACGACATCATCCGGCAAGCGATCCTCAGCGGTCGTTTCGGGTCCGGCAGGCGATTGAAGGAGGCGGAGCTCACCGCGCTCTGCAACGTCTCCCGCACTCCGGTGCGCGAGGCGCTGCGCCGCCTGGCCAACGAGGGCCTGGTCATCGTCACGCCGAACGCCGGCGCACAGGTATCCAGCGTGACCCCGGGGGAACTCGAGGAGATCTATGTCCTGCGGAGCATGATCGAAAGCCATGCCGCCTCGCGCGCGGCCTCCCGCATCACCACGGATGCGCTCCATCGCCTGAAGGATCTCGCGCGGACGATGGAGCTTGCGGTCAAGAAGGGCCGGGACAGCATCAATCGCGATTTCACCGCGGCGAATGCCGAGTTCCACCACATCATCCTGGACGCGGCGATGAGTTCGCGGCTCTCGTCGATGGCATCGCTGGTCATCGAGATCCCGCTGACCTTGCGGACCCTTGCACTCTATTCCAGGCAGGACCGCATGCGCTCGCTGCAGCATCACCGCGAACTGATCGAAGCGTTGGAGGCGCGCGACAGCGTCTGGGCGGCCTCGGTGATGAAGAGCCACGTGCACGCCGCCCTGCAGGCGCTGGTACGGCAGGAACCGCCCGATCCCCAGGGCTGAAGCCTGCTCAGATCACGTGCTCGCGTCGCAGCCGCGCCAGTTCGTCGACTCCGGTCCCGAGCAGGCTGCCCAGCACGGCATCGGTATGCTCGCCGAGTTCGGGGCTCGGCGTGCGCACGCATCCCGGAGTCGCGGAGAGACGCGGCGCCACGTTCTGCATCGAGAGCGCACCCAGGCCCGGCTGATGGATGGTGACGATCGCCTCGCGCGCCTGCATGTGCGGGTCGGCCAGCATCTCGGGAGCGCGATAGATCCGGCCCGCAGGCACGCCGTGCTCCTCCATCAGGCATTCGAGCGCCTCGACCGATTGCGTCGCGGTCCAGTCGGCAATCAACGCGTCGAGCTCCGCCTGGCGTTCGCCGCGCGCGGTGTGCGTCGCATAGCGCAAGTCGGAGCCGAGCTCCGGCCGCCGCATCGCCGCGCACAGGCGGCGGAACACGGTGTCCTGGTTGGCGGCGATCAGCAGCATCTGCCCGTCTGCGCTGGGATACACGTTGGACGGGGCGATGTTGGGCAGGATGGCGCCGCTTCGTTCGCGCACGTAGCCGGTCTGCTGGTATTCCGTCACCAGGCTTTCCATCATCGCCAGCACGGCTTCGTAGATCGCGCTGTCCACCACCTGGCCGCGTCCCGACGCAACGCGCGCATGCAATGCCATCAATGCGCCGAGTGCTGCATAGAGGGCGGCCAGGCTGTCGCCGATCGAGATGCCGACCCGGCTGGGAGGGGAACCGGCATTGCCGACGACGTAGCGCAGGCCGCCCATCGCCTCGCCGACGGCACCGAAGCCGGCGCGTTGCGCGTATGGGCCAGTCTGGCCATACCCGGTGACCCGCACCATGATCAGGCCCGGGTTGAGCGCCGACAAGACTTCGTAGCCGAGGCCCCAGCGCTCCATGGTGCCGGGACGAAAATTCTCGATCAGGATGTCGGCGCGCGCGATCAGGCGGCGCGCGATCTCCTGGCCTTCGCCGGTGCGCAGATCCAGGGTGACCGACTTCTTGTTGCGGCCCACCACCGGGAACCACAGCGACTTTCCATGCGGCTTCTCCCGGCCCCATTCGCGCATCGGGTCGCCGCTGCCGGGAGGCTCGATCTTGATGATCTCGGCACCGAAATCGGCAAGCAGCTGCCCGCAGAACGGGCCTGCCAGAAGCTGCCCCATCTCGACCACCCGGATATCCTTCAATGGTCCGAAGGCATTCTCGTCCGACATCCGATCCCGATCCTTGTCTGTCGTATTCAATCCACCCCGGTCGGCCGAATCTCTACGATCTGCCAGTCTTGCGTCCTTGCATTCTCTGACACATTCTTTGTCAGGAATAGCATGAAGACCGATACTCGCCGATAGAAATATTGTATGCAATCCGTCGAGAACGAGCGATAAGGGCCCAGACGCTGAACGCCAGGATCGAGATCGTCGAGGTCGCACCCCGGGACGGCCTGCAGAACGAGGCGGCATCGCTTCCGACCTGCGACAAGATCGCCCTGGTCGACCGGGCGCTGGCGGCCGGCGTACGACGGGTGGAGGTGACGAGTTTCGTCAATCCCGCGCGCGTGCCCAGCATGGCGGATGCAGAAGCTGTGCTGGAAGGCCTGCGCGACCGGCCTGGCCTGCAACGCATCGGCCTGGTGCTGAACCGGCGCGGCCTGGAACGGGCGATCGCAGCCGGTGTCGACGAGATCAATTTCGTCGTAGTGGCTTCCGAGACCTTCAGCAGGCGCAACCAGGGGGCCGGCATCGCAGACTCGCTCGCGATATGGCGCGATGTCGCCGGAGCGGCACGGACGGCGGGTCTTTCCACGACCGTCACCATCGCCGCCGCATTCGGCTGCCCGTTCGAAGGCGAAGTCCCGGTGGCGCATGTCGCAGCTCTCGCCGCCTCGGCCGCCGAGGCCGACCCGGACGAGATCGCGCTTGCCGACACCATCGGCGTCGCATCCCCGTGGGATGTCTCGGAGCGCTTCGAGGCGCTGCGAAAGCTGCTGCCGGGACGGATCGCGTTGCGCGCGCACTTCCACAACACGCGCAACACCGGGCTCGCCAACGCCGTCGCCGCCATCGCCTGCGGCGTCCATACGCTGGACGCCAGTCTGGGCGGGATTGGAGGTTGTCCGTTCGCGCCGGCGGCGACCGGCAACATCCCGACCGAGGATCTCGCCTACATGCTGCGGCGCATGGGCCATCCCACCGGGCTGGACCTGTCGCAATTGATGGAGGCCGTGCGGTGGTTGCAGCAGCGCCTGGGTCATCCGGTTCCCGGCCTGCTCGGCCGTGCCGGGCTGTTTCCTCCCTCGAACCGCACATCCTGACGGAGCTTCCACATGTCCTATCGTCTTGGCGTCGATGTCGGAGGGACCTTCACCGACCTGCTGCTGATCGACGAGGCGACCGGCGCCACCTTCCGCGCCAAGACGCCAAGCACGCCCGCCGACCAGTCGGTGGGCGTGCTGACCGGGATCGAGAAGGTCTGCGCGCTGGCCGGCGTGGCGCCGTCCGCGATCGCCGACGTCATGCACGGCACCACCGTTGCCACCAACGCGGTGCTCGAAGGCAAGGGTGCCCGGGTCGGGCTGATCACCACGGAGGGCTATCGGCAGGTGCTACACATCGCCCGCTCCTTCGTGCCGGGCGGGCTCGCCGGCTGGATCGTCTGGCAAAACAAAGGCGCGCTCGCTTCCCTCGAGGACACGATGGAGGTGTCCGAACGCGTCGGTGCGGACGGTTCGGTGGTTCGCGCCCTCGACGAGGCCAGCGTGCGGATCGCGCTGCAAAGGCTGGTCGCCAACGGGGTCGCCTCGATCACCGTGTCGCTGATCAATTCCTTTGCCAACGACAGCCATGAGCGGCGCATCCTGGAGGTTGCGCGCGACATCGCGCCGGAACTCACCGTCTCGCTGTCCTGCGACATCCTGCCGGAGATGCGCGAGTACGAGCGCACCGCGACCACGGTGGCCAACGCCTATGTACGCCCGGTGGTGTCACGCTACCTGGAGGGGCTGGAACGGCAGTGCGCCGCGCGCGGCATGCAGGCGCGGCTGCGCGTGCTGCGTTCGGATGGCGGCCTGATGGGCATCGATATCGCCAAGCGGGCGCCGGTGAACCTGCTGATGAGCGGTCCCGCAGGCGGCGTCGCCGGGGCGATCTGGGCGGCGGGGCAGGCCGGCTTCGACGATCTGCTGACCTTCGACATGGGAGGTACCTCCACCGACGTCGCCCTGGTCGAGAAGGGTGCCGCGCGGCTGCGACGCGAGACGGCGGTCGGCGACCTGACCGTGCGCGCCTCCTCGCTGGATGTGCGC
>CAXTCT010000013.1:0-17984 GCA_964242565.1 uncultured Acetobacteraceae bacterium
CGAGGGCGGCCGCGTCGGCCATCAGGCCGCGGCTGACCGAGAAGGGCGAGCAGGGTGCGACCGCGATCCGGCGCATCGAGAAGCGGGACGGATCATGGAACGCCTCGATCAGGCGCCTTGTGTCGCGCAGGATCGCGGGCTCGGTCTCGACCAGGCTGTCCGGCGGCAGCCCGCCCTGGCTTTCACCGACGCTCATGGACCCGCGCGCGGCGTGGAAGCGCAGGCCAGTGGCTTCGGCGGCCTCGATCTGGTCGTCGAGCCGGCTGCCGTTCGGAAAAAGATACAGATGGTCGCTCGAGGTGGTGCAGCCCGACAGCAGCAGCTCGGCGATGGCGGTCTGGGTGGAGACGCGGATCATCTCGGGGGTCAGCCGCGCCCAGATCGGGTAGAGCGCCCGCAGCCAGCCGAACAACGAGGCATCCTGCGCGGCCGGCACCGCGCGGGTCAGGGTCTGGAACATGTGGTGATGGGTGTTGACCAGGCCGGGCAGCAGCACGTGGCCGGCAAGGTCGATCACCTCGTCCGCGGCGGCCGGGATTTCGCCGGGACCGCCCACGGCGACGATGCGGTTGCCTTCGATGAACACGCCGCCCCCGGCGATCTCCCGGCGCGCGGCATCCATGGTCACGAGGACGGAAGCGTTCTTGAGCAGGAGCGTGTGCATGCTGGATCCGTACTTGACCGTGGTCCCTGCTTCTGCACGAAGTCGAACCCATGAACGACAGCAATCCTCTCCTCGCCGCCTGGACCACTCCGTTCGGGATGCCGCCCTTCGACCTGATCCGGCCGGAGCATTTCGTCCCCGCCTTCGACCGCGCCATGCGGGAGCATCTCGACGAGATCGCGCTGATCGCGGCGGACCCGGCTGCTCCGGATTTCGCCAACACGATCGAGGCGATGCAGCGCGCCGGACGCCTGCTGGAGCGGGTGTCCATGGTGTTCTCCAACCTCGTCGTCAGCCTGGGCGGCGCGGCGCTGGAGGCGGTCGACGTCGAGATGTCGCCGAAGCTCGCGCAGCACGGCATGCGGGTGTCGCTGGACCCGGCCTTGTTCGGGCGTGTCGACCGGCTGCACGCGAGGCGCGGGACGCTCGGGCTGGTCGAGGACCAGATGCGCCTGCTGGAGCGTGTCCATCTCGGTTTCATTCGCAGCGGGGCGGCGTTGGCTCCGGCCGAGAAGGCGCGGATGACCGCGATCACGGAGCGGCTCGCGGTGCTGCACACGCAGTTCGGCCAGAATGTGCTGCATGACGAAAAGGCGTGGCACCTGCCGCTCGCGGAGACCGACCTCGACGGATTGCCGGATTTCGCGCGTCTGGGCGCCCGGCAGGCTGCGGCGGCGCGCGGCCTGGAGGGGGCCATCGTCACCCTGTCGCGGTCGTCGATCGACCCGTTCCTGACCTTCTCCGACCGGCGCGACCTGAGGCAAGCGGCCTACGAGGCGTGGATCGCCCGCGGCACGCATCCCGGACCGCATGACAACCGGATGCTGATCCCCGAGCTGCTGGCGTTGCGCGCGGAGAAGGCGCGGCTGCTCGGCTATGCGAATTTTGCCGATTTTCGCCTGGCCGACACGATGGCCGGCACGCCGGAGGCGGCGGTCGGGCTGCTGGCGGAGGTGTGGGAGCCGGCGAAGCGCAAGGCGGCAATGGAGCGGGACAGGCTGCTGGCCGTGGCGCGCGCCGAAGGCTTCAACGGCGCATTGGCGCCCTGGGACTGGCGCTACTATGCCGAGAAGGTTCGCCGCGCCGACTACGCGATCGACGAGGCCAAGATCAAGCCGTATTTCCCGCTGGCGACGATGCAGCGCGCCGTCTTCGACACCGCGACACGGCTGTTCGGCATCGACTTCACGCCGGTTCCCGACGCGCCGGTCTATCACCCCGACGTGCGTGCCTATGAAGTGCGCGACGCCTCGGGGCATGTGGGCGTGTTCCTGGCCGATAATCATGCCCGCGACGACAAGCGCTCCGGCGCCTGGATGAGCAGCTATCGGGACCAGGAGCGGCTGGACGGGCCGGTGTCGCCGATCATCGTCAACAACAACAACTTTGCGAAGTCGGACCCGACCCTGCTCAGTTTCGACGACGCCAGGACCTTGTTCCATGAGTTCGGCCATGCGTTGCACGGGCTGCTCAGCCAGGTCCGCTACCCGGGCCAGTCGGGCACTTCGGTGCGGCGCGATTTCGTCGAGTTCCCATCCCAGGTCTATGAGCATTGGTTCGCGCTGCCGGAAACGCTGCGCCAGTACGCGCGGCACGTCGAGACCGGGGAGCCGATCCCCGAGGCGATGATCACCCGTCTGCTGGCGGCGCGCGGCTTCAACCAGGGCTTCGGCACCGTGGAATTCACCGCCTCCGCCCTGATCGACATGGAGCTGCATCGCCATCCGGCGCCGGAGACGATCGACATCGACGCGTTCGAGCGCGAGTTCCTGGCCCGCATCGGCATGCCGGCGGAGATCGGCATCCGTCATCGTCCGGCGCATTTCCAGCATCTGTTCGCAGGCGGCGGCTACGCGGCGGGCTATTATTCCTACATGTGGGCCGAAGTGCTGGATGCCGACGGCTTCGAGGCGTTCAAGGAGGCCGGCGATCCGTTCGATCCCGCGACCGCGGCACGGCTGCATACGGTGCTGAGTGCGGGCGATACGCGCGATCCGATGGACTTATATGTCGCCTTCCGCGGGCGGCCACCGAGCACGGCCGCCCTGCTGCAGGGACGCGACCTGGCGGCGGCATGAGCCGACGGTCTTCCGCCCGCCGATCCGGCAGGGGATCATCCGGAACCGCAGGCTGACGAACGGGATCGGGGTGCCAGGAATGGCACGGATAATGCTTTGCCGGGATGTGAGGCTGCGCGGCCGCCAAGCCATTTTCGATGCTCCTGATTCCTTCCAACAGAAGACGAAAAGATCCTGAATGACAAAGTATAAGCTCGAATACCTTTGGCTCGACGGATACACACCGGTGCCAAATCTTCGTGGAAAAACCCAGGTCAAGGAATTCAGCGGGTTCCCCACCTTGGACGAGCTTCCGCTATGGGGCTTTGACGGCAGTTCTACCCGGCAGGCCGAGGGCGGGAGTTCCGATTGCGTCCTCAAGCCGGTGTCGCTGTTCCCGGACAGCCAGCGCAAGAACGGCATTCTCGTCATGTGCGAGGTCATGATGCCCGACGGGACGCCGCATCCCTCGAATGGGCGCGCAACCATTCTCGATGATCCGGGCGCCTGGTTCGGCTTCGAGCAGGAATATTTCTTCTTCAAGGACGGCCGGCCGCTCGGCTTTCCAAACAGCGGCTATCCCGCACCCCAGGGCCCCTACTACACCGGCGTCGGCTACGATAATGTCGGCGACATCGCTCGCCAGATCGTCGAGGAGCATCTCGATATCTGCCTCGACGCCGGCATCAACCATGAAGGCATCAATGCCGAAGTGGCCAAGGGCCAGTGGGAGTTCCAGATCTTCGGCAAGGGGTCCAAGAAGGCCGCCGACGAGATGTGGGTGGCCCGCTACCTGCTGCAGCGGCTGACCGAAAAATACGGCATCGTCGTCGAATATCACTGCAAGCCGCTCGGCGACACCGATTGGAATGGTTCGGGCATGCACGCCAACTTCTCCACCAGCTATATGCGCGAAGTGGGGGGCAAGGAGTATTTCGAACGGCTCATGGCGGCGTTCGAAGCCTCGAAGGACGAGCATATCGCGGTCTACGGCCCGGATAATCATTTGCGCCTGACCGGCCAGCACGAGACCCAGTCGATCCACAGCTTCACCTATGGCGTCGCCGACCGCGGCGCCTCGATCCGCGTGCCGCACAGCTTCGTCAACAACAACTACAAGGGCTATCTCGAAGATCGCCGCCCGAACTCGCAGGGCGACCCGTACCAGATCGCGTCGCAGATCCTCAAGACGATCGCCTCGGTCCCGACAACCTAGCCGTACGTCATGCCGCCGTCCTGCCTGCCATTTAACCATGCAGGGCGGCGTGCATCCGCCGGTTATATAGGCAATCCCTGGACCCGCATAAGGTGATACCTCACACGCGACGATGACCGAGGCAAGTCGATCAGCGCGGGCAGGTGTGCCGTCATCGCTTACTGATGCCTGCCTGGCATCCTGAAACGGTTGCCGGGTCCGGCTGGCCCGCGAAATATCGGTCCAGCGCCGCGTGGAATGCCGACGGACCCCGTTCTGCCATCGAGAACAGCGTCATCGACGAATGAAACTTCATGTCGTCGGGACTGCCGAAGATCTGGTGGATCGAGCGGTCCTCGACCCTGTTCACCAGTTCGGCGCATTCAACGAGGCGAGGTCCCAGAACCGGATGCCGCAGATAGGCCTGGGCCTCGCTCAACGACGAGATGGCGTAATGCCTGGCCATGGCGCTGTGGCCCAGGCCGGTCAGTTGTGGAAAGACGAACCACATCCAGTGGCTGCGTTTGCGGCCGTCCGCCAGTTCCCGGCGGACCTGCGCGAGAACCGGCTCCTGGGCCGTCACGAAGCGATCGAGATCGAATGGCTCTGACATGGTCTGGCAAGGATCCTGGCGCAGATCCGGACGTCCTGGGCCGACGCTGCGGCCATGTCCGAGGCTGTTGACGACGACGGGACCGGCATCTTACACCCGAACACTGCTTTGCTCGCAACCCACCGGCACTTCGTCCGAGCCCGCAGCCAGGTGGGATCCATGCCATGCCAAGCCGCGTCATGCCATTCCTGAAGCAGGCCTTGTCTTCGCCAAGGTTCGACCGCGCCTGGCGGCTGGCATTCCGTATCGGTTTTCCGCTCGCCCGCATCGGGTGGCGGCTGCGGCGCGCGAAGCATGAAGGCGCGCTGGTGGCGGTTCATGTCGGTGACGCCCTGCTGCTGCTGCGCTCGTCCTATCGCTCCGAATGGAATTTCCCGGGCGGCGGGATCCGGCCGGGTGAGAAGCCGGAGGCGGCGGCGCGGCGCGAACTGGTCGAGGAGATCGGCCTCCCGGCGCCGGTCCTGCTTCCGTTGGCTGTCATCAGCGGTCTGTGGGACGGGCGACGCGATCGGGTGCATCTGTTCGAGCTGCGGCTGGACCGCCTGCCCACGCTCCGGATCGACAACCGGGAGATCGTCGCGGCACGGCTGATGGCACCGGACGAACTGCGCGGCGTGGCGCTGACCGGACCGGTGGCGGAATATCTCCGCCGCACGCTGCTGTCCGGCTGATGCTGTGGCCGTGTGTGCGGCGTGTCGGCCATGCGCGTCGGCGTCACGATGACCGGATCGATGCCGCGAGAACCTCAACTATCGAGCGATGGATGCGGTGGCATGTGCGCGATGAAGCAGGTATGGCCCTGGCCCCGGTCGATCTCCAGCCTTGATGCGTTTCCGCCAAGCAGCCCCATCACCAGCCGCATGCCCAGGCCACGGCTCCGTGCCGGATCGAAATCCGGCGGCAGGCTCTGTCCCTCGTCCCGCACGGTCAGGATGCCGTTGCTGCCCGTTGGCTGGCGGAACGTCACCTGTATGGTGCCGGCGCCGTATTTGAGCGCGTTGGTCACCAGTTCCGTCAGCACCAGGCCGAGCGCCGGCACGGCCTGCGCCGGCCAGTTCACCGCATCGGCCTCGACATGGATCGAGCGCGCGCTCAATGCCGATGCCACGCCGTCACGCAGATCCTCGACCAGGCTTTCCAGATAAGGCCCGATGTCCACGGTCAGGTCCGACCCTCCCTTGTAGAGCCGGTCGTGGATGGCGGCGATCGTACGCACGCGCGCGGCGCTCTCGGCCAATTGCTTTGCCGCCTGCTCGTCATCGGAGGCGCGGCCCTGCAGGGACAGCAGATTCTGCACGAGTTGCAGGCTGTTTTTTACCCGATGATGGATTTCCAGCATCAGCAGGTCCTTGGTCTCGCTGGCGGCCACCCGGTCGGTGACGTCGCGCGAGATCGCGAGGAACTTGCCCGCCGCGCCGCTGATCAACGCGACCTGGACGTCCCAGCATTTCAGCGTACCCTTGGCGGTGGCGCGGAAGCCCTCGAAGCGGCCAACCTGTCCTGTCCCGGCCGCCGCCAGGGCCGAGCGTATCTTCTGCCGTTCGCATTCCGGCCAGAAACCTTCCCATGGCTTGCCGATAATTTCGGCGGCATGGTCTATCTCCAGGAGACGAAGCCCACCTGTGTTTATCATCTCGAGATTGCCGGCGGCATCGAACACTTTCACGCAATCCGGAGTGGCCTCCAGCATGCTCTGGATGAAGGCTTCGCTACTGCGCAATGCTTCGAAGCGGTGCTGCTTGCCGATGGCGTGGGCGAGGGTCACCGCCAGGGCCTCCAGGAAGGCGATGTCGGAGACGGAGAAATGGCGCAGGTCCGGGCTGTCCACCTCCAGCACGCCATAGCGCCCCTCCGGGGTGTGGATCAGCACGTTGAACGCGGAATGGATGCCGTGCTCGACCAGCAGGTCCGGCGTGCGGAAACGCGTCTCCAGGCCAAGATGGTTGGACAGCACCGGCTGTCCGCTCCGGAAGGCGAACCCGGCCGGGCTGGCGAGATCGCTGCCGAGCCTGGCATGGCCGACCGATCCGGTATTCCAGCCGATCCCCGCGCGCATCAGGAAGCAATCCTCCTGCGGCAGATATTGCAGGACCTTGGCGAAACGGCATTCCACGCCGTCGGCGGCGATCCGGCAGGCCTCGTCCAGCACCGGCTGCAGCTCGTCCGTGCGCAGGCCGAAATTGGCGAACGTGGCCGTGAGCTCCTGCTGTCGCAGGCGAAGCGTCAGCTCGGCGTTGGCTGCTTCGAATGTGGTGGCGGAGGTCATGGGCGGTTCACCGAAACGGTCAGGAGGCTGCGGGCGCAAGGATCAGTCCCCTGAGACGCTCTACCGTCACGCGCTGCGGCCGTGCCGTGCCGGGAACGGTCACCGCGGCCCCGCCGGCGGCGATGCCCCAGGCAAACGCATCCTCCGGCGTGCGTCCATCGGCCAGGGCCATCACCATCCCGGCCAGGAAGCTGTCGCCCGCGCCAACGGTGCCGTTCACCACCACGTCGAGCGCGGGAAGGCGCAACACGCCGGCCTCCGAGACCAGCACCGCGCCGCGTTCGCCCAGGGTGAGGGCGAATAGTCGGGTCCGGCCGCTGCGCACGATCTCGACGCACGCGGCTTCCTGTGCCGCGTCGTCGGGCAGGCGGCGGCCGGCCAGGCTTTCAAGCTCGGTCAGGCTCGACTTGACCAGTTCCACGCCGCCGCGGGCCAGGCCCGCGCGAAGGGCCGGGCCGGAACTGTCGAGGGCAAAGCGGATGCCCCGGTCATGAGCCTGGAGTGCGAGGCGGGCATAGAAATCCTCCGGCACCCCCGGTGGCAGGCTGCCGCTTGCGATCAGCCAGGCGGCATCGACCTGGAAGGCCGCCTCGAGCATGGCGGTCCATTCCGGCTGGGTTACGGTCGGGCCCTGCGCGATGAAACGATATTCATGGCCGCTCGAGGCATCGGTGACGGTGTGGCTGGTGCGGGTGCGGCCGCTGATCGGCACCGCCCGGCAGCCGACGCCGGCGTCCTGCAGAAGTTCCTCCAGCAATCGCCCCACGGCGCCCCCGGCCATGAACAAGGCAAGCGACCGGCCGCCGAGCGCGTGGATCACGTGGGCGACATTCACCCCGCCGCCACCCGGGTCCTGGCGTTCGGCGAAGGTGCGCAGCTTGTGCGTGGGCCGCACGCTCTGGGCCTGTGCGGCGACATCGATGGTCGGGTTCATCGTGACCGTGGCGATGAGGGGCTTGCCCGGGAGCCCCGAGCCCGGAAGTCCCAAGCCCGGGAGCGTCAGGCCGGGGCGGGACGGGTCAGGCGCCGTCGAACTAGGCGGGGGCATGCGGGTCATCCGGAACGTTCGGCTCAAGGAAAACATCTGACGTCCGCCACGGCAACCCAACCCTGCTGCCGGCGGTCTCCGGCGTGGTAATGCAATGGCGAGGAAGATCGCCATGACGCGGCCACGCATGTCGGTCCTGCCATCGACGGGTCCGTATCAAGGACTCGTACCGTTGGAGACCGGCAGGCGATCACACGGTCTTGAGCGATTTTGCGCGGTGTGCCTGGATGGCATAGGCTGACCTGGCCATCGGTTTTCGATCAAGGAGCACCCTCTGTGCAGACCAAATCTCACCTGACCCTGGAGGATGCGCGGCATGTCATGGCTGGAGCACGGGCCGAGGCGGAGCGGCTCAAGCTGGAGATCACCATCGCCCTGGTCGATGATGCCGGCGTGCTGCTCCTGCTCGAGCGGCTCGATGGCGCGCGCCTGCATACGCCCGAGGCGGCGACGCTGAAGGCACGCACCGCCGCGATTGTGCGGACATCCACCTCCGCCCTGCAGCAACAGGTGCATGCCGAGCCGGCGCTGCTGTCGTTCCCAGGCCGTATGCCGCTTGCCGGTGGCATGCCCATCCTCCATGAGGAACAGGTCGTCGGAGGTATCGGATCGTCTGGGGCACAACCGGACCAGGACGAAGCGGTATGCGGCGCTGCTCTCGCCGCGTTCGCGCGCTTGTACCCTCGGGCCGGCGCATGATGGTCGGGGAGCAAAGTTGCGCCGATCTTGATCGCCATGCCAAACTCGGCCCGACCTGAGTGGTTTGGGCGAGCCTGGCTGCGCTTCCCGAGCATATGGAGTTCAAGCGAAGATGACGATGATGGCCAACGACAAGATGATGTCGCAGATCTCCGGGAAGGATGGCTTCATTGCAGCCCTTGACCAGAGCGGAGGATCGACCCCCGGCGCCCTGCGCCTCTACGGCATTCCGGAGACCGCCTATAGCGGCGATGCCGAGATGTTCAAGCTGATGCACGAGATGCGCGTGCGCATCATGACCGCGCCGGCCTTCAGCGGCGACAAGGTCATCGGCGCCATCCTGTTCGAAGCCACGATGGATGGGCAGGCGCTGGACAAGCCGGTTCCGACCTTCCTGTGGGAAGACCGTGGCGTCATTCCCTTTCTGAAGATGGACAAGGGACTCGAGGCCGAGCGCGACGGCGTCAGCCTGATGAAGCCGATCCCCGGGCTGGACCCTCTGCTTGAGCGCGCCGTGAAGCTGGGCGTGTTCGGCACCAAGATGCGCTCCGTCGTCAACCTCCCGTCCAAGGACGGTATCGCCGCCATCGTGGCCCAGCAGTTCGAGGTGGCCGACCAGATCGCGGCGCACGGACTGATGCCCATCCTCGAGCCGGAAGTCTCGATCAAGAGCCCCGACAAGAGTGGGGCGGAAGCCATCCTCCTGGAGGCGTTGACCAGGAAGCTTGACGCCTTGCCGGAAGGCCGCAAGGTCATGCTCAAGCTGACGATCCCGGACGTGCCGGACCTTTATTCGCCCCTGATGGAACACCCGAAAGTGGTCAGGGTCGTGGCTCTTTCCGGTGGCTACCCGATGACGGATGCCTGCAAGCGCCTCGCGGCCAACCACGGCATGATCGCAAGCTTCTCGCGCGCGTTGGTCGAGGACATCAAGCATTCGATGAGCGACGCCGAGTTCGACGCGGCGCTGGCAAAGGCCATCGACGCGATCTATCAAGCCTCTACCGTGAAGGCCTGACGGCGTCGGGGACAGCCTTCCGCGGCAGGTGACGACATCGAAGCCTCATGATGCTGGGCGCCAATCCGCAAGCCGGGCGTCCAGTCCCGCCTTGCACGCCTTGTCCGCGAACGAGGCCTCGATCGAGTTGCGGGCCAACTCGCGTAGCGTCTCATGATCCCAGCCGAAGGAGCGGACGCAGCGCGCGTATTCCTCCGGCAGGGATAGCCCGAGTAGGGCCGGGTCGTCGGTGTTGACGCTGACCTTCACGCCGGCCCTGCGCAATGCGTCGATCGGATGCGCCTCCATATTGCGATACAGTCCGAGGGTCAGGTTGGACGTGGGGCAAACCCCGAGCGGGATCTTCTGGTCGGCAAGCAGCGCCATCAAGGCCGGATCCTCGATGGCACGCACGCCGTGGTCGATCCGGTCGGCCTGCAGGAAGGTAAGGGCGTCCCAGACGCCGTCCGGACCACTCGACTCTCCCGCATGAACCGTACGTTTCAACCCACCGTCGCCCGCGCGCCGGAAGGCATCCGCGAAACGCGGGCCGGTGCGTCCGGCGCCGGCTTCGTTGCCGTCCACCGAGAGTGCCACCACACGCGGATGACGCAGCGCCAGCAACCGCTCGACCAGTTCGATGGCCTCTGCGGCGCTTTGCTGGCGCAGCAGGCTGACGCATAGGCCGACCGGGGCGAAACCATCCTGCTCGGCTTCGGCAAAGCCTGCGTCGAAGGCGTCGAGCATGGCGTCCAGCCGTCTCCGCCAGGGTGTCCAATGGGTCGGATTGACGATCACGTCGGCATAGAGCACGCCGCTCTCGCTCATGCGGCGGCTGAAGCGGTAGGCGGCCCTGGAAAGTTCTTCCCGGGTCTGCAACAGGCTGCAGCTCCAGTCGAGAAAAGCGAGGAAATCGGCAAGGCCTTCGAACTGGAGCAGCTGCTCCGCCGGTCGCGGCAGCGGCGTGAGGGTGGATGCCGCCAGCCGGACAATCTCGTCGAGGTCGAGAGACCCCTCCAGATGCACATGCACCTCCGCCTTGGGGAGGGCGACGAGGTCAGGGAGGAGAGGGTTCATGCGGAAAGGCGAAGCAAACTCCATGCCGGGCCATCTGCTGGACCCTGCTGTCAAGCCTGAAGCCTGATCCCGTGCTTGACGGCGCGCGCGGTCCAGATCGCCGTGGATTTCAGGCCGTCGACGAGCCTCGAATGACCGGGCGGACGGGGAGCCATACCAAGCCGACGAAGATGATAATTGGCGAGATAGATGTCGGGGCCTCGCGCGCGGGGCAACTCGAAATTAAGGCTCAGCGAGACCGAGACCTCATCCAGATTCTCCACCCAATGCGCTGCATGCGCGGGAATATGGACCGCGTCACCCGGCTCCAGCAGGAACTCGGTCGCGGCCTCGCGCGCACGTGCGGTGAAACTGCCGGATGTCGTGCTGATGCCGTAGTAATTTTCGATGTCGGTTTCCGAGACGATCGAGCGGTCCGCCGGGTTGCAGACCCATAGCCGCTTGCGGCCATGGATCTGGACCAGGACATTGACCTGGGCGTCGAAATGGAACGGCGTGACCCGTCGTGGCGAGGTGATGAAAACAAGCATCTCCGGCATGGTCAGCAGCGACGCGCCATCCCCTGCGATCTCGCGCATGGTGCCCGCCCACTGGCTCAGGACCCGGCCATATCGGGGATCGCTCTCGACATGCTTCATGACGATCCAGGCGCCGGCCTGCTCGATCCGCTCGATCAGGACCTCGACAGGCAGTTCCGGAACGGGGATCTCGCCCCATTTGTCGGTGACGGCGACATCTCCGGCGTCGAAATAGATATCGCCGGGGCGTCGCTCCGCATGGCGTGCCACGTCGATCAGGGCCGCAACCGAAAAGAGCGGGTCCTGGTGGAGGCGGTGCCGGAGCCTGAAGCTGCTGTGGTGCAACGCGCGCCGGCACGCCTCGAACGGCTCCACCGTCTCCCAGGCCGGCCGAACATCCTGGTCAACGGCAGCATTAATCATGGCACGCGATATCCCGATCCATGTCACAGGATGCCAATGATGCCATTTTGACCCGAGCTATGGCAGCGGACCATTCGATCATTGCCATGCCTCTTTAGGCGGATATCCGTTCGTTGTTTTTGGCTATGCAGCATCAAGGACATTACCAAGGCAGCCCAACATGGGACCGGCTGGTTCGCGCTCATGCTGGTGGCGTTCATGGGCGGCGGCTGTCCTGGCCAGCCGGCTCAATCATACCGGATCCGAAGTTGAATTCGATTCCTCCGGGTCATGTCGTCAAAGATGTTCGAGCTATTATTGTCGCAACTATCATTGACGGAAGCCGATGCCGTTACGATCCATTAACACTTTGCTGTTATCCGACCATCATATAGTCGTTTCACGGTCTCCCTCAGCAAGATTTGCAGTCCGGCGAATGATTCAGACTTGTACCGTGACCACGCGCACATCCACGTCTCCCCTTTTCACGGCAAGTACAGCCCCAAGCCGCGCCGCAGCAGACGGATATCCACGTCTAAGCCTGAGGCGGAGTGGCGCACGCCAGCCCTTCGGCTAGGTGGTGTACGCGCGTCCCAGTCCCATCCGGCGCAAGCCCTGGCGGTAGGCGATCGAGGCCCGGTCGGCCTTGATATGCGCCTCCTGCATCAGATCGAGCGGCAAATCCTCCGGATGCTGTGTCTCGACGATGACCCTGTCCTCGTCGAAGACCTGGCGGTTGAAGGCGTAGACCGGGGCGAGGTCGCCGCCCTGGTCGAAATTGCGCACGATCGGCACGAACAGGCGGGTGCTCCGCGCGGACATCGGCGAGGCGCAGTTGAGCAGGCAAAGCTGCTTGTCATCGGGGAAGAATATCGTCAGGCGCGGGAAGAACGGAAACTGCACCTCGAACAGCCGGCGCCACATGAAGCCTGCCGGCACCGGTGCCGCAGGCATCGTGCCGTGCGGGATGTTGGCGACGTCGCTGATATAGTCGCTGACCAGGGAGCCGTCGTCGTTCCAGTGCACGGCGTAGTTGGGCACCACGGGGTTTTCGGGGTCGGCGAAGCTCGCATGATGCACCCAGGCGAAATGGGCCACATCGAGGAAGCCCTCGCATTGCCGCCCCGCGGCACCGGCGATGTCCATCGAGGGCGGCAGGATCCGCTCGAATTCCGGGTTGTCCCAGAGTGGAAACACCGGCAGCGCGGCAGGATCGGCGTCGGCATCGAGACTGGTCCAGATCAGGCCATAGCGTTCCTGGACCGGGAAGGTCGCGATCCGCATGCGCGCGGTCGGGATCGAGCCGGGCTCGGAGGGGATCGCGCGGCAGGCGCCGTCCGGCCCGAAGCGGAGACCGTGATAGCGGCAGACGATGTCGTCGCCTTCGACCCAGCCGATGCTGAGCGGCACGCCGCGATGGATGCACAGGTCGCGCGCCACGACGATCCTCCCACCGGCGCGATAGACCACCAGCCGTTCGTCGAGCAGCCGGACGGCCTTCGGTGCCTCCGCCAGCTCGGTCGAGATGGCAACCGGGAACCAGCAGCGCGCCAGCACCTGCCAGTCGCCCGGCGCGAAGCTGCAATCGCGCGGCGGCGTCAGCGTGACGGCCTGCATCGGTTCGGTGCTGCTCATGTCGCTATCCTCTGCTCGGGCTTCATGCAGGAAGCCCAGGCCTCATGCAAAGCCCAGGCCTCATGCATAGCCCAGACCTTATGCAAGGTGGGTGCCCGCGCATCAGTTATGCTCGCTGGGTCCCATGATCACGACATCCTCGGTCGCCTCGACGTGGCGGACGAAGATGTATTTGTCCTCGCGCCCGTCGCTATGCTTGCGTTTCATCCCGGGCTGCACCTCGGGTGTGACCTTGGCCACCAGCAGGAAAGGCGCGCCGGCGGTGAGGCCTTCGGCGCAGAAAGCGTCGAATGCCTCCAGCGTGCGGGCGGTGTGCGCATGTTCCAGCCCGGCGCCGCGCCCGATTGCCGCGATGTCGACGCGGCCGCCGGCGGTGTGGGTGGGCGGCCCGCCGATGGATTGGTAGCATTCATTGTCCCAGACCACGACGAACAGGTTCCCGGGCCGCTCGTGGGCGAGGGTGGCGAGTATGCCGAGGTTGAACATCATGCCGCCGTCGGTGTCGAGCGAGACGATCCGGCGGTGCGGCAGGCCGGCCGCGAGCCCGAAGGCCTGCGGCGTGACGCAGCCGAGCTGCTGCTGGAACAGGCTGGCGGCCCGCATGTGCGGGGCGGCGTTGTACCATTCATCGACGCTGCCGCCGAGCGAGACGATGACCAGCTCGTCGCGCAGCCGCGCGCCCAGGGCCTGCATGCATTCGTAGCGCGTCATCGGACGATCCCGCCTCCGAGCACGACGGCGCTATGGTAGTATGAGGCGTAGGACCAGGTGAAGCTGTCGCGGATCGCGCCGGCGATGTCGTCGGTCCGCTCGGCGATGCGATAGGGGATGCGCATCGCTTCCAGCAGCGGCTGCATGGTCATGCCGTGCGGGATCGCCCACCAGTTGCTTTCGCCGAGCTGGCCCCGGTAGCTCATCAGCATGACGACCGGGATGCCCGCACCCAGGCCCATCCGCGCCAGCGGCTCGATCGAGGCGCGCAGGCCCGAATTCTCCATCACCAGGGCCGCGCGCTTGCCGGACAGGAACACGCCGCCGCAGATGGCCGCTCCCTCGCCCTCGTTGGTGACGCGTATGGTGCGCAGGTCCGGGTCCGCGTCCAGGGCCGGGTAGAGTTCCTTGAGCAGCGAGTCCGGCAGATAGCAGACGATGCTGACGCCGGCCTGTTTCAGTCCGGCGATGACGGCTTCGACCGCGTCCTGTTGCATCGTAAATCCTGCCTGGTGATCCGGACCTTAGCCATGATCCGGTGCTTTTCCCAGCGCCCCGTTTCCGTGCCGGGCGGCATTTGCGGCGACGCGGCTTGTTTGTTGCATCCGGAGGCTCGTTGGAAGACGACCGATGACGGCGGACACCGGGGATGACGAGGCTGATGCAGGGGCCGACACGACGACAAACGATCATGGGGCTCGCGGCGCCCGCCCTGGCGGGCACCGGCTCGAGGGCGGCGCGGGCGGCAATGACGAAGCTGCGCTTCCTGACCAGCTGGTTCGCCGAGGCCGAGCATGGCGGCTTCTACCAGGCGCTGGCGACCGGGCTCTATGCCAAGGAGGGGCTGGACGTCAGCATCGACATGGGCGGCCCCCAGGTGAACGGGCTGCAGCTGCTCGTTGCCGGGGATGCCGACCTGCTGATGGGTTACGACATCCAGACGCTCAACGCGGTGCAGAACGGGTTGCCGGCCGTGGTCGTCGCCTCATGCTTCCAGCATGACCTGCAGGGCCTGATGACCCACCCGGACATCAGCGGGATCGCCGCCCTTGCCGGCCACAAGATCCTGATCTCGAACGCCGCGCGCAGCACCTTCTGGCCCTGGCTGCGACAGCGCTTCGGCTTCACCGACGAGCAGGCGGCACCCTACACCTTCAACCTGCAACCCTTCCTGCTCGATCCCCGGGCGGCGGTTCAGGCCTATTCGACGTCCGAGCCTTTCGAGGCGCGGACGATGGGAGCGGCGGTCAAGTTCTTTGCCTTCTCCGACGATGGTTATCCGCCCTACGGCAACCCGATCGTGACCACGCGCGACATGATCGCCCACCGGCCGGAGCAGATCCAGGGCTTCGTGCGCGCGACCATGCTGGGCTGGCGGGATTACCTGCGCGATCCCGCTCCCGGCAACGTGCTCATCCGGCAGGCCAATCCGAAAATGACCGACGCGCGCATCGCCTATTCCATCGAGCAGATGCGGACGCACCACGCGATCGGCGGCGGCGATGCCAGGACCGGCGGGATCGGCATCATCACCGAGGCGCGCTGGCGGCAGACCGCCGACTTCCTGGTGCGCAGCAAGCTGCTTGCTCCATCGACCGACTGGCGCGCGGCCTTCACCACGCGCTTCGTCGATACACTGAAGATCCTGCCGGCCTGAGCCGGCTCGCCAAGACCGAGGCTTGCGGAGAACATCATGCTCACCACGCAACAGAAACTATTCCGGAAATTCTGGCATGCCGTCCTTCCGGTGGAGAGCCTGGCCGGGGGACCCAGGCCGTTCCGGCTGATGGGCATCGACATCGTGCTGTTCCTGGATGCAGCGGGTGAGCCGCGCGCCTTGCGCGACCGCTGCTGCCACCGCACCGCAAAGCTGTCGAAGGGCTGGTGCGACAATGGCCGCATCGTCTGCGGCTATCATGGCTGGACCTATGACGGCGCCGGCAAGCTGGTGCGCGTGCCGCAACTCGACGACGAGACCAGGCTGCCGCAGCAGAGCGTGCAGGCCTATCGCTGCATGGCCCGCTACGGCTATGTCTGGGTGTCGATCGAGGAACCCGTCGCGCCCCTCTTCGATGTTCCCGAGGATCGCGACCCGGGCTTCCGGCGTATCTTCCAGTTCTACGAGACCTGGAACACCGCGCCGCTGCGGCTGATGGAGAACTCGTTCGACAACGCGCATTTCGCCTTCGTCCATCAGGCCACCTTCGGCAACGCGCTTCAGCCGAAACCGCAGCGCTACGAACTGATGGAGACCGACTATGGTTTCCGGGCCAGCTCGACCGTGGACATATTGAACCCCCCGGAGGCGCACCAGATCACCGGTGTCACCGATGCCCACACCACCCGCCAGATGCAGAACCATTGGTACCTGCCGTTCAGCCGTCGCATGGACATGGAATATCCAGGCGGCATCCGCCACATCATCATCAACTGCGCGACCCCGATCGACGATACGACGATGCAGCTGGTGCAGATCCTGTACCGCAACGACAGCGAGGCCGACTGCCCGGCCAGCAAGCTGATCGCCTGGGACCTGAAGATCACGCGCGAGGACAAGGACATCCTGGAAAGCACCGACCCGGACGCCGCGCTCGACCTCAGCCTGAAGCTCGAAGCGCACATGCCCTCGGACCGCCCGGGGATCATCATGCGCCGGCGCCTGCTCGAGATGCTGCGACGGAACGGCGAGGAGGAGATCCGGGCGGCGAAGGATCACTGACCCGTCGCGGCACTCCTGGCACCGTCCGCCGACAGGAAGCTGATGGCACCGAATTTGCAAGCCCCGGCGCGTGCCTGCGCCATCTGGAAAGTCGTCGCCGATGTCTTCCAACTCTCGTCAAATCTGCCTGGCGGCGCTGCTGCATGGCGGGCGTTTCGCGTGGAAACATGGAGCCGCACAGGCAGAGGGCGATCTCGACATCGAGATGTATCTGTCGCTCGCGCGCACCGCCGAAAGGGGATGTCTCGACATCATCTTTCTCGCCGACGGCTACTCGATCAAGGACGATGGCCTGACCACGCAGGCGGCCTCGTCGCTCAGCACCGTGGTGCATTTCGAGCCGTTCACCCTGCTCGGTGTCCTGTCGACGGTGACACGCCATATCGGCCTGGTGGCCACCGGTTCGACCACCTACAACCAGCCTTACGACCTGGCGCGGCGGATCGCCACGCTTGACCATATCAGCAATGGCCGCGCCGGCTGGAACGTCATCACCTCGCAGATGACCAGCGAGGCCCTGAACTTCAATCTCGATGCACCGCTGTCGAATGCCGACCGCTACGAGCGCGCGCGCGAATTCATGGATGTGGCCTTCGGGCTATGGGATAGCTGGGACGACGATGCCTTCCCGCGCGACAAGAAGTCGGGCGTCTATAACGATCCGTCGAAGATGCATGTGCTCAACCACAAGGGCCGCTTCTTCAAGGTGCGCGGGCCGTTGAACATCGCGCGCATGCCGCAGGGCTACCCGGTGATCTGCCAGGCCGGCGAGTCTGAGACCGGGCTGGAACTGGCCGCCGAACGCGCCGACATGATGTATGCCAAGGCCGCCTCGCTGGAGCATGCCCAGGAATTCTACGCCCGGGTGAAAGCCAAGATGACGAAATACGGCCGCCGCCCGGAGCAGCTCAAGATCATGACCGGCCTGATGTGCGTGGCCGGGCGCACACGCGAGGAGGCTCAGGCGAAATACGCGGCCGTGCAGGCCACCATCACCGTGGCGGAAGCACGCGCTTTTGCGATCCAGTTCCTGGGTCCGGAGTTCGACCTGCCGGATCATGACAGCGAGGCGCCGCTGCCCGAGCTTGCGGCACTCGATGCGATCGCGCAGTGCAAGCGGATCGGCATTGTCCGCGAGGGGAGAAGGATCTCGCTCGTCGAGCTGGGCCGCTGGCTGGCGGCCTGCATGGGGCATCTCACCCTGATCGGCACGCCTGCGGAAATTGCCGACATCATGCAATCCTACCTGGAGAATGCGGGAAGCGACGGGTTCGCCCTGATGCCCCATTACCTGCCCGGCAATCTCGACGATTTCGTCGAGCTGGTGGTGCCGGAGCTGCAGCGCCGCGGGCTGCTCCGGACCGAATACGGCGAGGGCACGCT
>CAXTCT010000014.1:0-17651 GCA_964242565.1 uncultured Acetobacteraceae bacterium
CAAGGCACGCCTCATTGCTGAAAGCGCCAAGGAGGTCTCACAACCAGACAGCTAGTCATGGCTTCCATTCTCCGGAAGCCCAGCGAGGGGGGTCAAATCAAATCGCCCGTTCTGTCCATCCACAGGGGCGCACTCCAGTTCGTGAAAATCTGCCGATCATACATGCCATCGCTTCTTGACACGCTCGAAATGGCATGAAAAGTTGCGTATTGCCACGCCCCGCAAAGTGCGTTGCCAATGAGAAAACGAGATTAAGGGGGACGAGACACTATGCAATCATTTAAAGGCTTACCGGGACGAGCGCTTACATTAGGGACCGTGCTCGTGGGCACTCTGCCCCTCGGGTTCCAGCAGGCAGCGGCACAAGCGCCGGCCTACAGCTTCGCCATGATCACCCATGGCCAGCCTGGCGATACCTTCTGGGACATTATCCGCAAGGGTGCCCAGGCTGCCGCCAAGAAGGATAATGTGAAGCTGATCTACCTCGCCAATCCGACCGCTTCGGGCGAGGCCCAGCTGATCACCAATGTGCTGCAGCAGCATGTCGACGGCATCGCGCTGACGCTCGCTTTCCCGGATGCACTCTCCCCGATGGTTAAGAAGGCGCAGGAGGCAAAGATACCGGTCGTTGGCTTCAATGCTGGTGGTGACAACTGGAAGCAGGACGGCCTCATGTCCTATGTCGGGCAGGACGAAACTGTCGCCGGTAAAGCGGTAGGCGAGAAGCTGAACACCGAAGGCGTGAAGAGCGCCATCTGCGTCGACCAGCAGCAAGGTGCGGTTCAGCTCGAGGCGCGATGCGACGGCATCAAGAAAAGCTTTAAAGGCAGCCTGTTCGTGCTCTATGTCCCCGGCTATGACATGGCGAGTGCACAGTCCCGCATCGTCGCGAAGCTGCAGCAGGACACAACCGTCGGCTATGTCGTGACCCTCGGTGCGCCCTTCGCACCGACCGCGATCACTGCCGTGCAGATGGCCAACAGCAAGGCAAAGGTCGGCACCTTCGATCTGACGCCGCGGGCGGTCACACTGATCCAGGATGGCAAGTTGCAGTGGGCGGTCGATCAGCAGCCCTATGTCGAAGGTTATGAGGCGATCGATCTCCTGTGGCTGTACAAGACCAACGGCGATGTCGTAGGTGGCGGCGGTCCTGTGGCGACCGGCCCGGCTTTCGTAGACAAGACGAACATAGATGACGTTGCCAAGTTCGCGAAGCTGGGCACGCGCTGACACGACCGGTAGAGTAGGAAGCTCGGAATGGAGGGAAACGTGGCAACCGTCACGCAAGGCGTTGAGCCGAGCTTTGCGAACCGTCAGGTCGCGCATCAGGCGTTATGGAAGAAGGTGCTCAAGCGACCTGAAGTGGGTGCGCTGGGCGGGGTGATCCTCGTCTTCGTGTTTTTCTACGGCATCGCACCGCCGTTCAGGCAATTGGCGGCCTTTACCACCATCCTGTATCAGTCCGCGACCTTGGGGATCCCTGCGGTAGCCGTAGCGCTCCTGATGATTGGCGGGGAGTTCGACTTGAGCGCCGGGGTGGCTGTGACCACCTCGTCCCTCGCCGCCGCGATCTTTGCGACGCAGGTCTTCGGCAATGTCTGGGCCGGTGTTGCGATCGCCCTGGTGGTATCGCTCGCGATCGGCGCACTTAATGGCTATCTGCTGGTCAAGACCAAGCTGCATAGCTTCCTCGTTACCCTCTCGACCTTCCTCATGCTGCAAGGGCTCAACATCGCCATCACTAAGCTAGTGACGGGGAGCGTCGCGACTGCGGACATCAGCGGCATGGCGGGTTTCGACTCGGCTCACGCAATCTTTGCCTCCAGCCTCAGCATCGGCGGCATCACGATCAGCATAGCCATCATCTACTGGGTCATCTTCGCATTGATCGGCACCTGGGTGCTCCTGCGCACCAGAGTGGGCAACTGGATCTTCGCAGTCGGCGGCCAGGGTGACAGCGCGCGCGCGGTCGGCATTCCAGTCAAGAAGGTGAAGATCGGTCTCTTCATGCTGGTCGGCTTCGCGGTCTGGTTCACCGGCATGCATATGCTCTTCGCTTATGACACAGTGCAATCCGGCGCCGGCATTGGCAATGAGCTGCTGTACATCGCATCAGCCGTGGTTGGAGGCTGCCTGCTGACCGGTGGCTACGGCTCGGCCGCGGGTTCCGCACTCGGCGCTTTCATCTTCGGCATGACGACCGAGGGCGTGATCTACGCCGACTGGGATCCGGACTGGTTCATGTATTTCGTCGGCGCCATGCTGCTTCTGGCAACAGTCTTCAACGGCTGGCTCCGCAATCGGGCAAGCAGCAGGTGAGTATCATGACAGGTTCATCGAGTCCGATTGTCCAGCTTACCAACGTTGGCAAGAGCTACGGCAACTTTACTGCCCTGAAGGATGTTAACCTCTCTGTCCGGCAGGGCGAGGTGACCTGTATCTTGGGCGACAACGGTGCCGGCAAGTCGACGCTCATCAGCATCATTGCTGGGCTCCATACACATGACGAAGGCATCTACTCCATCGACGGCAAGTCGATGCACTTCACCTCGCCACGCGAGGCGCTCGATCTTGGAATTTCTGCCGTCTACCAGACGCTGGCAATGGTGCCGCTGCTATCCATCTGGCGGAATTTCTTCCTGGGCTCCGAGCTGATGTGCGGCGTCCGGCCGTTCCGTCGCCTCGACGTGGCGACGATGGTGGAGACCACGGACGTCGAGCTGCGTCGCATGGGCATCAAGGTGGCGGATCTGGAGCAGCCGGTCGGCACCCTGTCGGGCGGCCAGCGTCAGGTCGTGGCGATCGCGCGGGCAGTTCATTTCGGCGCGCGCGTGCTCATACTCGACGAGCCGACCGCCGCACTTGGTGTTTCGCAATCAGGTATCGTGTTGCGCTACATTGCCCAGGCCGCGCGCGAGCAGGGGATCGGCGTGATTTTCATCACGCATAACCCGCACCACGCCTACATGGTCGGAGACCACTTCATGGTGCTGGCACGTGGCGAGGTGGAGCTTGATGCTCCGCGCTCCGAACTCAGCCTCGATAATCTGATGTTCCACATGGCGGGCGGCGCAGGATTGAATGCCCTCCAGCATGAACTGCATCGTGGCAATATGCAGGTCGCCAATCCGGTTGCCTGATGCACACCGGGCGGAGCCCTGGGCTCCGCCCGGGATCTAGCTGCGACAATAACTGGATCATGCGGGCACGGAATGGAAGCGTTTTTGCACCTCTGCTCGCTCCTGTACCGTTTCACTCGGCCCCGCACCATAGCTGATGTGTCGGATCGAGCTCTGCCTGATCCCTACCAGACTGCTTACGCACCGAGCTGGCATTATGAAGTCGTAACGACCGGTGCCGAGTTCGGCAGTTTCGCCGACGGCGGTCTCTGCAGCCAGTCGATATGACTTTCAACATCTGCTGTGGCCGTTGATAAACGAGAGGAAGTGGAAGACACTGTCTACCCACGTCTGTGGATACCTGAAGCTATCGCTCGGAGCGGATCGGCGATAGGTGTAGCCCAATTGCAGCGTATGTAAGATTGCTAAAGGAATGTTTTGACGTAGTATTTCGAGATGAACACACGCGTCGAGATCGATAACAGTAACTTCTCGAGTCCGGCTTGTCGGATCTACAACACGCTCTTGAGCGCCGTGCAATCCTTCCTTTGGAGCGCCTGCTTTCCCGCAGACGAAACCCGCAAACTTGTATCGAGAAAACCAGAAGACCTGATTTTTACAGAGTGCCAGGAAGAATGAAGGGCGCAGACGGAGAGCAACTAGTGGCCATACAAGGTCCGCCAGAGACGTACGAGGAGCTCATACGGGTCATCCACGACCGTCATTCGAAGATGAACAACTCATATCAGAAGATCGCGGTCTATCTGACCCAGAATCCGAATGATGTCGCCGTTGCGTCGGTCCACTCCGTGGCCGAGAAATGTGGAGTGCATGCATCCGGCTTTGTCCGCTTTGCCCAGTATCTCGGCTACAAGGGCTTCAAGGAGCTTCAGGCCGTATTCCGCCATCGCCTTTCGACGGCAGCTCCCGGGTTCAACGCGCGCGTCAAGGCCCTCGAGGACGAGCTCGGCGCTCGGGAAGATTGTAGCGAGATGAGTTTTCTCCGGGACCTGATGGTCCGCGATATCTCGTCATTGCAGGAGCTGCTGACGAACATTACCGGAGAGCAAATCGCGGAAGCAGTAACCCTCATGGAGAAGGCGGACACGATATATCTGGTCGGCCAGCTGCGGTCTGCACCGGTGGTCGAACTCCTGCATTATGTGCTGACGATGCTAGGCAAACGCGCGGTTCTGCTCGACGCGGCAGGAGGCCTTGCGACACACGTGGCCAAGGTCATTCGGCCAAGCGATCTGCTGTTTGCCGTTTCGTTTCGTTTCTATGCAAACGAGGTGGTCAACATCGTGGAGGAAACGGCCGGCCGAGGTATACCTGTCGTGGTAATCAGCGACAGTACATTATCGCCTTTCGCGAAGAACACGCGTGTGCTCTTCGCCGTACCGGAGCATGAATACACGTTCTCCCGTTCGCTGGCGGCACCAATGTGTCTTGCCCAATCGCTGATCATTGCCTTGGCGTCGCGGCTTCAGAACCAGTCCCGTCAACCTCGGATCCCATTCGCCACGCAAAAATGAGGTCATGGCGATCCGGGGCGGAAGAAGTTCCTGAACAGTATCAGACGGGCGATCGCATCGGACCATTCGGAACCGGCATGCCGCCGGACACTGCACCCCAAACGGACTGGTCGTAATTGACGATTGAACCCGTCATCAGCCCGGCATCGTCAGAAACCAGGAAGTTCACGGCACGCGCTGCTTCCGAAGGGTCGATGAGGCGCCCGAAGGGGAGCTTCTTTGCCTCCTTCTCCATCCAGTCTGGATCGCCGGTTTCCGCGGTTCGAAGGATCTGCTCCTGATCCGATGCCATCCAGCCTATATTGAGCTGGTTCACGCGGATCCGGTTGCCCATCACCGAGAAAGCCGTATTTGCAGTCAAGGTCGAGAGCGCACCCTTTGATGCGCAATAGGCGTTGATGAAGGGCTGTCCGGAAAGAGCCGAGATCGAGCCGATGTTGCAGATCGCACCCTCGATCCCGTCCCGGATCATGAGCTTGATCGCTTCCTGCATCATGAAATAGGGGCCACGGACGTTGGTGGCAAAAATGCGATCGAACAGGTCGGGGCTCGTGTCGAGAATGGTGCCCCGTTCGGTCGAAGCGCCTGCATTCACCAGGACATGCACATGGCCGAACTTCCGGTCCGTTTCTGCAATCACCCGGCGGCAATCCTCGACAGATCCGAGGTCAGCCAGGAGAAAAAGCGCGGGAACATTGAATTCCGCAGAGATCTTTTCTGCGACGGCCGATCCCCGCTGCTCGTTGCGTCCCGTCACGACGATGCCCGCAGCGCCGGCTGCCGCGAACCTCCGGGCAATCGCCGCACCCAGACCCTGGGTCGCACCAGTGATCACACAGACCTTGTTGTCCATCCGGTTCATTGCCCGACCTCGTATCCTGTGAGAGTCATGACACGCAGAAGTTCCGCATGCCCTTTCTGTGCCATTTCGAATGGCGGGTTGACGGCCGGGTCCTGCTCAGCCTCGACGACGAACCAGCCCTCGTAGCTGTAGGAACCGAGCCGCTCGACAATCGCCACGAAGTCCATCGAGCCGTCCCCGGGTACGGTGAAGGCCCCCTTCACCACCGCATCGAGGAAGCTCTCCCTGCTGCGGTCAAGACCGTCGATTACCCCGGAACGCACGTCCTTGGTATGAACATGACTGATACGCGCGTGGTGCTTGTCGATCACGCGCAGCACATCACCGCCGGCGAACGCCATATGCCCGGCATCGAAGAGGAGAGGCAGCCCCTTGCCTGAGTGTTTCATGAGCAGGTCGAGTTCCGCCTCCGTCTCGATCGGAGCCGCCATATGATGATGATAGGAGATCGGCATTCCCTGGTCGGCGCACCACTCTCCAAAAGCTGTCATCTTGTGGGCATAGATCCGGATCTGGTCCTCGGAGAGCTTGGGCTTGGTCGCGAGCGGTGCGGAGCGGATGCCTTGGATCGAGCGTGCCGTCTCGCCATAGACGATGCAGGGTGCACCAGCCGCGATAAAGAAATCCATCTGGCTGCGTATACGGTCCTTCTCCTGCTCGATATCCCCGTCGAGCAGGAGGCCGGAGAACCAGCCGCCACAGACCGACATGCCATGACGCTGCAGGACCGGTCCGAGCTCGTTCATGTCCATCGGGAAGCGGCGTCCGGTTTCCATGCCAGTGAAGCCTGCCTGCCTTGCCTGCCTGAGGCATTCCTCCAGGCTGACGTCGTCGGACAGCTCCGCCAGGTCGTCATTCCACCAGGCGATGGGCGCTATGCCCAGCTTCGCTTTCATGCCCGTCACACTCCGACCCGCTGCTTCGCGCGAATGGCTTCCTGATGCCTTCGTGCGGCCCGCACGGTCTCGCGCGTGGAGACCTCAGGCACACCAACGTCCCAATGCGCGTCGCCGGGCGTCCAGACATAGGCATCCGTGGTGATGGATATCACCGTGGTCCGATCGGTGGTCTTCGCCCACTCGAGAGCCGGGGCCAGTTCGGCCAAGCTGTCGCAACGCCGTACCGCCGCACCCATCGACTCCGCGTGCTTGCTGAAATCGACATGCAGGGGAGCGGCAGGGTTTTCCACACGACAATCGACGAGGAGATTGTTGAAACCAGGCACGCCCTTGGCCTGCTGCAGGCGATTGATGACCGCGTATCCGCCATTGTCGCAGACCACGACGATCATCTTGTGGCCTGTCAGCACCGTCGAATAGATGTCGGAGTTCATCATCATGTATGTGCCGTCGCCAATCATCACGACGGGCGTGCCGCCGAGCCCACCGGGGCCGCTGTTGGCAATCGCGTGACCCCATCCCGCGGCAATCTCGTAGCCCATGCAGGAAAAGCCGAACTCGAGATCGAAGGTGTTCGGCGCCTTCACGCGCCATCCCTTGCAGATCTCTCCGGGAAGACCGCCGGCAGCGGTGATCACGGTGTCGGTCGCTCCCACCGTTTCATTCACCACATGCACGACCTGGGCGTAGGTCGGCACCGGCGCATTGCTCGGAGCCTGGAGTTTCGTGAGAAGCTCGTCCCACTCCCTGAACAGGGACCGGGCCCGGGACATATGGTCGCCCTCCAGCTTCCATTCGCCGAGCGCCTCGTCGAGTTCGGTCACCGTTTCAAGCACATCGCCGACAACGGCAAGCGCGCGATGCTTGATCGTGTCGAAGCGAGCGGTGTTGATGGAAATGAAGCGGGCCGCCTGGTTGAACACCGTCCAGGAACCGGTCGTGAAATCCTGCAGCCGGGTGCCGATCGCTAGGATGACGTCGGCTTCCCCTGCCAGGGCATTGGCGGAGGTGGACCCGATGATGCCGATCGGCCCTGCATGGGCTTCATGGTAATGCGTCACGCTGCCTTTCCCGGCAATCGTCTCCACGATCGGGATCCCGCGCTTCAAGGCGAAGCTGGCGACCGCATCGTCGGCCAGCGAGTAGCGCACCCCGCCGCCAGCGATGATCAGCGGCTTCTTTGCCGTCTTCAACAGCTCCACGGCCTCGGCAAGCTTCCGCCGGTCCGGCCTCGGCCGCGGAATGCTCCAGACCTGCGGCTCGAAGAAGGCCTTCGGGTAATCGAAAGCGAGCTCCTGGGTGTCCTGTGGCAGCGAGAGAAAGGCCGGCCCGCAGTCGGCCGGGTCAAGCATCGTGGCCACGGCCTGAAGCAGCGAGGAGAGGATCTGCGCCGGATGGCTGATCCGGTCCCAGTAGCGCGTGACCGGCTTGAAGGCATCATTGACCGTCATCGACGGATTGCTGAAATGCTCGACCTGCTGCAGCACCGGATCGGGAAGACGGCTGCTGAAGGTGTCGCCGGCCAGCATGAGCAGGGGCAGACGGTTCGCATGCGCGGTGCCGGCCGCCGTCACCATGTTCAGCGCGCCCGGACCGATCGACGATGCGGCGACCATGATCTGGCGGCGTCGCTTGGCCTTGGCGAAGGCGGTAGCCGCGAGCGCCATGGATTGCTCATTCTGTCCACGCCAGGTCGGTAGCCTGTCCTTGACCTCCTCCAGCGCCTCCGACAGGCAGCTCACGTTGCCGTGGCCAAAGATTGCGAAGACACCCGGAAACAGAGGTACCTGGCTGCCGTCGATTTCCATAAGCTGCTGCGCCAGCCATTGCACGATGGCCTGGGCCGTAGTGAGGCGGATTGTCGCCTGTGTCATTTTACCCCTCCCTCGACGTGTTGCAGCCAACATAGCCGATCGCATTGGATATTGACAGTCTCGTTGTTTCGCAACATTGATTGCCGAACGAAAAAGAGGGAGGGAGCCGATGGTCAGAATAGCACTGCTCGGGTGCGGCCGGATCGGTGCCATGCATGCGGTCAACATCGCGGCGCATCCACGCGTACGGCTTGCAGCCGTCTATGACATCAATCCGTCTACGGCCGCGGCCGTCGCTGCCTTGACCGGAGCGCCGGTCATGGAGTCCGCGGCTGCCATCTTCGCCTCCCCGGACGTGGATGCCGTTCTGATCGCAACCGCGACCGACACCCATGCCGATCTTCTGGAGCAGGCTGTGGCGGCCAACAAGCCCGTGCTGTGCGAGAAGCCGATCGACCTCAGCCTAGCACGCGTGAACCGTTGTGCGGCCGTAATCAGCGGCACCGCGCTCCCCATCCAGATCGGTTTCGTCCGCCGCTTCGACCCCGGCCACAAGGCAGTGCATGACGCCGTCCGCGCCGGCGACATCGGCGAGCTTCATCAGGTCATCGTCACGTCACGTGATCCGGGGCTCGCACCCGAAGCCTATCTGAAAGTCTCCGGGGGCATCCTGCGGGATATGACGATCCATGACTTCGACATGGCTCGTTTCATACTGGGAGAGGAGCCGGTGGAGATTTTCGCCACCGGCGCGCGTCTGGTCTCGCCGTCGCTCATGGAGAGCCTGGCGGATTACGACACGGTGACCGTCGTCATGACCACGGCCTCCGGAAAACAGGCCATCATCATTAATTCGCGCGCGGCGGCCTATGGCTATGACCAGCGCGTGGAAGCATTCGGCAGCAAGGGCCTCGCGGTATCCGACAACCGGCGGCCGCACCGGATGACCCTTTCAGGCAAGGGGTTCACGGACCATGCCGCACCGCTGCTCGATTTCTTCATCGAACGCTACAGGGAAGCTTTCGAGGCGGAGATCACCGCCTTCGCCGAAGCGGTCGAGACAGGACAGCCGGCAGTCGTTGGTTTCGAGGATGGACGGCTCGCGCTCATGCTCGCCGAGGCGGCGATCAGGTCGATCGCCGGGCGTCGTGTCGTGAAGCTAACGGAGACCGAATGATGTACACGAATTTCGGATTATTCATTGGCGGCGCCTGGCAGCAGGCGGCGGACGGCAAGACCGTGCCGGTGCTGAGCCCCGTCTCCGAGATCCCATTGGGGGACGTGCCGGATGCCGGCGTCGCGGATACCGAGGCGACACTGTCCGCCGCGGAGGAAGGGCTGGCTTGCTGGCGCGCCACCTCCGCCTTCGGCCGCGCGGATGCCCTTCACGCGATCGCGGAAGAGATGGCGCGGCGGATCGCCGAGGGCGCCCTGATGATCTCGAGCGAGACGGGCAAGCCGATCGCGCAGTCTCGTCGCGAATGGGTACTGAGCACCGAGCAATTCCGCTGGTACGCCGAGGAAGCGCGACGCATCTATGGCCGGATCGTAGAGAGCCGTGTCCCGGGCGGCCGTTTCGAGGTAGGACACGAGCCGGTGGGGATTGCGGCCGCCTTCACCGCATGGAATTTTCCGGCAGCACTGGTTGCACGGAAGATGGCGCCCGCCCTGGCCGCAGGCTGCTCGGTGATCGTTCGTCCGTCCTCGCAGACGCCGGGCACTGCGATGGTGATTGTCGATTGTTGCCAGGCAGGAAATCTCCCGCCAGGGGTTGTCGGCCTGATCGTGGGACCCACCGCGTCGACGTACAAGCCGATCATGGCATCCAAGGCGGTGCGGAAGGTCTCGCTGACCGGTTCCACGCGTGTCGGACAGCAGATGGTCCGTGACGCTGCCGACACGATGAAGAAGGTATCGATGGAGCTCGGCGGCAATGCTCCTCTCATCATCTATGACGATGCCGACCTCGATGCGGCGTTGAATGCCTCGGTGGCGACGAAATTCGCCAACGCCGGACAGGTATGCGTCACGCCCGATCGGTTCTTCGTCCATGAACGTCTGCATGATGCGTTCGTGGAAGGCTTCGTCGCTCGTACGAACGAAATAAAGCTGGGCGATGGTCTGGACGAAGCCGTCGGCATGGGTCCCCTCATCAACGCCTCCCGCGTGACGGAAATAGAAGAGATCATAGCCGACGCCGTTGCCGCCGGTGCGAAGATACTGGCCGGAGGACGACGTCCCTCCGGCTTCAACGGCGGCCATTTCTACGAGCCGACAGTTGTTGTAGGCGTGACGGACAGCATGCGCGTCATGGCGGAGGAGAATTTCGGTCCCATCGCCGCGATCAGCAGTTTCTCGAGTGACGACGAGGCGATCGCGCGCGCCAACTCGTCGGACATGGGCCTGTCCGCCTACGCCTTTACCCGTTCGCCGGCACGAGCCCGCCGCACCGTAGCTGAACTGAAGGCCGGCATGGTCGGGATCAATTCCTTCGCACTGGCTGCCGCGGAGGCGCCTTTTGGAGGCACCAATTTCTCCGGCATGGGGCGTGAGGGAGGCCTCGAAGGCATCCGCGACTATCTCGACGTGAAACTGGCGCAGGTGGTATTCTGAGATGATTCCCAACCGGCTCAAGCAGCTCTGGAACGAGGGGAAACCGACGATCAACGGCTGGTGTTCGATCGGCAATTCCTTCACCGCCGAGATCATGGCCGCCCAGGGATATGATTCCGTCACCATCGACGCGCAGCATGGCGCTCTCGATTATTCGGGCGTGCTGCCCATGCTGCAGGCGATGCGTGCCTCCGGCGTCGTGCCGATGGTCCGGGTTTCATGGCTTGAGCCCGGGATCATCATGAAAATGCTGGATGCCGGCGCCTACGGGATCGTCTGCCCGATGGTGAACACGGCTGCCCAGGCCGCGGAATTCGTCAGCTACATGCGTTATCCGCCGCTCGGCCAGCGCAGTTTCGGACCGACGCGGGTCTCGTTTTCCGCCGGAGCGAATTACGGCAACGAAGCCAATGGCGAGGTCCTTGCGCTGGCGATGATAGAGACAGAGCAGGGCATGAACAACCTCGCGGCGATTGCCGCCACACCCGGTCTCGACGGCATCTACGTCGGTCCTGCGGACCTCACGCTGAGCCTGACTGGCGGCCGGCTGCCTCATGGGTTCGACCGTGAAGAGCCGGAGATGATCGACAAGCTGCAGGAGATCATCGCCGCCTGCAAAGCCAACGGCATTCGCGGCGCATTGCATTGCGGCACCCCGGAATATGCCGCGCGGGCGATCGGCTGGGGATACAACATGACGACCGTGTCCGGCGACTCTAGGCTGCTCGCGGCTGCAGCCGGCGCTAGTGTGGTCAAGTTCAGGACGCTGATAAGCCAGGAAAGCGCCGCCGTCGAGAAAGGGGTCTACTGATGCCCCACGTGCTGGTCGCGGGAAGCCTGCATTCCTCCGGCATCGCCCTGCTCGATCGCACCGCCGGCGTGACCTACGACTATGTGAAGGAGGTTTCCGAAGAGAGCTACGCGCCGCTCATCGGCGCCGCCGACGCGCTGGTCATCCGGACCCAGCCGCTATCGGCCAGGACCGTGAAGATGGCAGCGAAGCTCAGGATCGTTTCGCGTCATGGCGTCGGCTATGACGCCGTCGATCTCGACGCGCTGGACGCGCGCGGAATTGCCCTCTGCATCGTCGGCGACGTGAATTCCGGCTCCGTCGCCGAGCATGCCATGATGCTCATCCTCGGCTGCGCGAAGTTCCTGGTCAGGTCGGATCGTTCGGTCCGTGAGGGCCAGTGGGGCTGGCGCAACAATCTCGAGGCAGGAGAAGTCGGCGGCAGGCGTCTGCTCATACTGGGCTATGGCCGCACCGGCCGTCATCTGGCGCGGATGGCCGCGGGCTTCGGCATGGAAATGCGCGCCTATGATCCGTTCCTGTCGGAGAGTGGCCATTGGCCTGCCGGCCCGGTGGAAGCGATCGATAACCTGCCGGACGGACTTGCATGGGCCGACATCATCTCGGTCAATGTGCCCAAGGCAGATCAGCCGCTTATTGGCGAGGCGGAATTGCGGCAGGTCAAGCCGGGTGTCATTCTCGTCAATACCGCACGCGGTGGCATCGTGGACGAAGCCGCACTGGTCGCGGCCCTGAACGATGGACGCGTGTCGGCCGCTGGGCTGGACGTGTTCTGCGACGAACCGCCGCCGATCGGTCATCCCCTGTTCGGCTTTGACCAGGTGCTGCTGACGCCGCATATCGCCGGCTTGACCGCGCAGGCTGCGGAACGGATGGCTGTCTCTTCCGTGCAGAATATTCTGGATTTTTTCGCGGGCTTACTCGACCCCGCCCTCATCATGAACAAGGGCTACGCGAATGACTGAACGCACGCTGCGCATTGGCTTGATCGGAAGTGGCTTCATGGGCAGGACGCATGCCTTCGGCTACTCGGCGGCATCGCGGGTCTTCGAGCTGCCGGTCCAGCCGGAACTCACCTGTTTGGCCGACATCTCCGAGGAGGCTGCAGCGAGAGCGGCTTCGGCGTTGGGGTTCAAACGTTCCACCGGAGACTGGCGGGCCCTTGTCGCAGATCCCGAGATCGATTTGGTCAGCATCACCGCTCCGAATGCCTTCCACAAGGAGATGGCGCTCGCGGCCATCTCCGCAGGAAAGCATGTCTATTGCGAGAAACCGCTGGCGCCGATGGCGAGCGACGCGCGGGAAATGGCAGAGGCGGCGGAGGCCAAGGGCGTCAAGACACAGGTCGGATTCAACTATCTGTGCAATCCGATGTTCGGCGTGGCGCGGGAGATGATCGCAGCGGGTGAACTGGGCGAGATCCGTGGCTACCGTGGTCTTCACGCGGAAGATTACATGGCTGATCCGATGAGCCCCTTCACCTTCCGCCACGACCCGGCCGGCGGCGGGGCATTGGCGGACATCGGCAGCCACGCACTCGCCACGGCCGAATTCCTGGTTGGCCCGGCGGCAGGGGCGATCACCCGCGTCATGGGCGATTGCGTGACGATGATCACCGAACGACCCGACGGCAGAGGCGGCACCAGGCCGGTGCAGGTCGATGACGTCGGTCGCGCCTTCCTGCGTTTCAAGAATGGTGCCACCGGTTCGGTCGAGGGCAACTGGATCGCGACCGGCCGCACCATGCAGCATGATTTCGAGATCTTCGGCACCAAGGGGGCGCTCGCCTTCACCCAGCAGCGGTTCAACGAACTCCAGTTCTTCTCGACATCCGATGCTCGTGGCCGCAAGGGCTTCCGTCGCATCGAGGCCAGCCCCGACCATCCCCCGTACGGTCTTTTCTGCGTCGCACCCGGTCACCAACTCGGCTTCAACGATCTGAAGGCGATAGAAGTGGCTGGATATCTGCAAGCCATAGCCGGTCGCCGTCCGGAGCCGTTCAACTTTCGCGCCGGCCTGCGCATCCAGACCCTGGTCGAGGCGATCCACTTATCAAGCAGCACCTCGGCATGGAGGGAAGTGCAGTGAGCCTTGCGGTTGGTGTCATCGGCACAGGCGTGATGGGCACGGAGCACGCACGCCTCCTTCGGGATCACACGAGTGGCGCGCACCTGGCCGCCGTCTATGACGCCGATCCTGCACGAGCCTTGGCTGCGGGCAATGGAGCCCAACCGTTCAGTGATCCGTATGCGCTGATCGCCGCAGACAGCGTAGATGCCGTCGTCATCGCTTCGCCCGATGCGACACACGCGGAATATGCTCTTGCTGCGATCGCGGCTGGGAAACCGGTCCTGTGCGAGAAGCCGATCGCAGCGACCGCGCCTGATGCCTTGCGTATCGTCGAAGCGGAAACCGCTTTCGGCCGCCGGCTGGTTCAGGTGGGATTCATGCGACGGTTCGATGCCGGATATCGCCAGATCCGCCGGGCGCGGCTCGAAGGGCTCGTCGGCTTGCCATCGGTTCTGCATAATATCCACCGTAACCTCTCCGCTCCCGAGTGGTTCACGGGCGCGATGGTCGTCACCAATTCGTTCGTCCATGAAATCGACATCAGCCAGTGGCTGCTCGGTTCGGAAATTGTGGCGGCGGAGGTATTTCCTGCCGGTGGCAAGGGTCTTCTGATGATCATGATGCAGACCGACAAGGGCGAGCTCATCTCGAGCGAGGTAAACATTAATGGCGGCTACGGCTATCATGTGCACGCCCAGCTGGTCGGCACCGAAGGGACTGTGGAGATGGCAGCGCCGGCGGAAAGCCTGACCAATCACGCCGGTGCTCAATCCTTTCGTTTTCCAGCCGACTGGGTACCGAGATTTGCGCAGGCCTACCAGGAGCAGATGCGGGTTTGGGTGAAAGCTGTCGCCAGCGGAACCACAACAGCAGGCGCATCCGCCTGGGATGGCTACACCACCACCCTGATCGCCGATCAGATTGCGTCATCGCTTCCAGGCGACCGCATGATCAGGATCGCCTTGCCGGCGCGGCCGCAGTTCTACAAGGCAGACCAGTAACAATGGCCGACCTCGAGACCTCCGGTCCCGCAATGACCGACTTCACCATGCAGCAGGGGCTTCGCCGGCCGCCGCTTGGCCGGCGGATGCGGCTCGGTTTCGTAGGAGGCGGTCGCGGCGGACAGGTCGGCAGCTGGCATGCTGCGGGAGCGCGCCTTTCGGGACATTGGCAGATTGTCGCGGGTTCCTTGTCTACAGACCCGGAGGTCGCCGCCCTCTCCGCCCGCGACTGGGACATCGAAGACAGCCGCAGCTATGCCGACTACCAGACCATGGCCGTTGCCGAGGCAGCCCGTGCCGACGGGATCGAGGCGGTAGCGATCTGCACGCCGAACTGGACGCATAGCGCGATCGCGACCATTTTCCTGCGGAGCGGGATCGATGTCATCCTCGACAAGCCGATGGCGATGTCGACCGCCGAAGCGGCTCAACTCGCCATTGTGAGGGACGAGACCGGCCTGACCCTGGCCCTGACCTACTCCTTCGCTCACCATGCGATGGTTCGGCAAGCGACCGTGATGGTAGAGCAGGGTGCGATCGGGCGAATACGACAGGCTCAGGTTGAGTTTATTCAGGATTGGGCTGCCGCGCCGTTCGCGCCGGGGAACCGGGCTGCAAGCTGGCGTCAGGATGCGACGAAAGTAGGCCGGACGTCGGCGGTAGGCGATATCGGCACGCATGCCTATCATCTTCTCAAGCTGGTCTCCGGGCTCGATGTCGAGCAACTCCGCGCCGAGTTCCACATATGCGGCGCACCGAAATCGATGGAGGACACAGCCTTCGTCAGCCTCCGTATGACCGGCGGCATACCGGGGTCTCTGTGGGTCACGCAGGCGGCTCCCGGCAACTATGGCGGGCTCCGTCTCAGGTTGTTCGGTGAGAAGGGCGGCCTGGAGTGGAACCAGGAATATCCTGAGCAGCTCCGCTATTCGCTTCTTGGCTGTCCTGACCAGATCATCCACCGTGGCAAGGGGAGTGGTATGCTCCGGGAGGCCGAGCGGCTCGTCCACATGCCGCGCGGCCATGGTGAAGCCCTGACCGATGCCTGGGCCAATCTCTACGCGGAAGTGGGGTTCACGATCGCTGCCCGTCGGGCGGGCGTCGTGCTGCCTGAAGGCCTTGTGCGATACACCGACGCCGAAGAGGGAGCGGCAGGCGTTCGGTTCATCGAGGCTTGCGCCGACAGCCATGAGTCGGGTGGCGCCTGGGTATCGCTACCTTGATTATGAGTGAGTTTTCCGTGCGTGATCGTGGTTAGCCATTCTTGGAGATAAAATTGGACATCATCCAGCACTACATCGGGGGTCAGCTCACTTCCGGCGAGTCAACCCGTGTCAGCAACATCTTTCAGCCGGTGGACGGCTCGGTTGCTCGCCGGGTGATCCTTGGCACAGCGGCCGATGTCGACGCCGCCGTGAAGGCCGCAACTGCCGCCTTTCCGAAATGGGCCGCGACCACGCCGCTTGCTCGTGCCCGGGTCATGTTCCGTTTTCGAGACCTGATTGAGCAGAATGCCAAGAAGCTCGCCGCCGCCATCACCACGGAGCATGGCAAGGTGCTGTCCGACGCGCTTGGCGAGGTGACGCGCGGGATGGAAGTTGTGGAATTTGCGACCGCCGCTCCTGAATTGCTGAAGGGCGACTTCACCGAGCAGGCCGGCCGCGATATCGACGCCTATTCCATGCGCCAACCGCTTGGCGTCTGTGCCGGTATCACGCCCTTCAACTTTCCGGTGATGGTACCCCTGTGGATGATGCCGATGGCCATCGCCTGCGGCAATTGCTTCATCCTTAAACCCTCCGAGCGTGACCCTTCACCTTCCCTCATGCTTGCCGACCTGCTTAAGCAGGCAGGGTTGCCAGACGGCGTCTTCGGCGTCGTGCACGGCGACAAGGAAGTGGTGGACGCAATTCTCGAGCACCCCGGCATCGTTGCCGTGAGCTTCGTGGGCTCCACGCCGATCGCCGAATATATCTACAACACGGGCATCAAGCACGGGAAGCGCGTGCAGGCTCTCGGAGGCGCCAAGAACCACGCCGTCATCATGCCTGATTGCGACCTCGACAAGACCTGTGACGCCCTGATGGGAGCGGCCTACGGCTCTGCCGGCGAGCGCTGCATGGCGATATCGGTTGCGGTCGCGGTTGGCGGCATCGGCGACAAGCTGGTCGATGCGCTGGCTCCCCGCGTCCGCGCCCTCAAGATCGGGCCGGGCACGGACAACACCAACGAGATGGGGCCGCTCATCACCAGGATCCATCTCGAAAAGGTCAGCGGCTATGTCGATGCAGGCGAGGCGGAAGGTGCCACTCTCGTGGTCGATGGTCGCGGATTGAAGCTGCAGGGCTACGAGAACGGCAATTTCATTGGCGGCACCCTGTTCGACAACGTCACGTCCGAGATGAAGATCTACAAGGAGGAGATCTTTGGTCCCGTTCTCGCCGTAGTCCACGCCGATGATTTCGAGAGCGCGCTGAAGCTCGTCAATGAGCATGAGTTCGGCAACGGCACGGCGATCTTCACACGGGACGGGGACTCCGCGCGTGCTTTTTCTCATCGCGTGAAGGCTGGCATGATCGGCATCAACGTGCCGATCCCCGTGCCGATGGCCTATCACAGCTTCGGTGGCTGGAAGCGATCGCTGTTCGGCGATCACCATATGCATGGCTCTGAGGGTGTGCGCTTCTTCACCCGCTACAAAGCCGTGACATCTCGTTGGCCGGAGGGCATTCGCGCGGGCGCGGACTTCATCATGCCCACGCTGGGATAGTTATGCGGGTTGTGTCAGCCCGTCGATTTGGAGACGTAAAGCCATCAGGTTGTGCTGGCTGTTCGCATCGGCTGAGGCGTCCAATGTATCCAATGGCGTCGTATCTAGAGCAGAAACCGATCAGTATGAATCGAAAGTGCTTCCCCGACGCCGCAGC
>CAXTCT010000015.1:0-17623 GCA_964242565.1 uncultured Acetobacteraceae bacterium
TAATGCTCGATGTCCTTCTGAGCGAAGCCGAGGTCATAATTACGGAAGGTGCTCTTGCCTTCAACCCGTCTGTCGGAGGATTGGTCCGATCAGCAGCTGAAGCCGTTAGTCTGGAAAATGCACCGAATGCTGTCAGGACTGATGTGGAGCAAGAACTGGCTGACAACAAAGCTAGGTCGTCGAACGGAAAGCTGGCGGCCTGTCGCAAGGCACAGACGATGGCAAGTTCGTCTTCGAATGCTTTCCTTGATGGTTGATGCGGGCGAGCTGAGTGGTCGAGGTAGTCCGCAACACCTGCTTCCAGTTGAGTATTAACTTCCCAATGATGCTGTATTGCTTGGCCACGGCACCTGCTTGTTGCGGCTATCCGGACGGATCTGCAGCACGGTCATCCTGGTCCTTGCATCGTCCGCACCACGGACGAGGCGCTGTCGCGCATCGGCATGAGGTCGATCGGCAGCACGCCACCGATCATGCTGTGCAGGTCCGTCACCAACCCCAGCGTGTCGATCAGGTAGCAGCGCCTCCGTCTTGTCGTAGTATCCGATAGCTCAATCGATCAGCTTCCATGTTGACAGTTACGCAGCAGCAACATTGAGAAGCATGTACCGATTTCGAACCGGGGTCCGTAGAGTCAGTCGATGCTGCCATCGCGGTTCACCAGCGCCTCGGTCTTGCCGTCGCCGATGATTGCGTGATTTTTGATTGGCTGACATTGCGGTCGGGTTAGACCGTCAACCGGCATGCCTGCGGTCACGCGCCTGACCGGTGAGCTTCCGGCATTGCCGTGTAAGGGATCATCCCCGTGCCAGGGCGATCCAGGAGCGCGCGGCGCGATCAGGTCTGCGAGCCGTAACCACCGGCGGCGGGGCGCCTGCCAGTGCATGAAACGCTGCCCATAAAATGACCCATCGTGCTGGATGACTGCTAAAAAGAGGTGCAATGTGTTCTGTATACAGAATACGCTAGCCAAAGTCCTGGTAAGGTAGGTAGCCTGTCGACCATCGCCGAGCCGCTCCGGGGCGGAATGGCACGAAGCTTGCTCAAGATAGGGCAGAGATGGGTTTGTATTCAGAACTCAGCTTTTCCATCGGTGGTTGCTGGATGGACTTCGCAAGAACGAATGGGGGATTGCTTTGAGAAATTTCCGTTTGGGCGTAGGCAGGGCCTCGCGTAAGGCTGCCAGGCCGGACAGGCGGCGGCCAGGCGCTGCAATGACGGCGGTCTTGCCAGCGGTTTCTGCCATGGTGTTCTCGACGCTGTGTCCTGCCAGCGCTGCTGACTTCAGCCATCTGGGCCGCGACCTGACGCCGGCAGGCGCCGAAGCCGCAGGCAATGCGTCGCGGACCATTCCAGCCTTCGAGGGCAATCAGCCGCCGAAAACGGGCTGGAGCTTCGGCGCCTTCCGCGGCGACTACTGGAAGCACAAGGGTGAGCGGCCTCTGTTCACCATCACTGCAGCCAACATGTCGCAGTATGCGGACCATCTGACGCCGGGTCAGATCGCCATGCTGACCGATCGCAAGGGATATCAGATGGATGTATATCCATCGCATCGCGATTGCGGCCAGCCTGATTTCGTCACGAAGAACACGCTCGCCAATGCCGGCAAGGCCACCATCGGTAGCGACGGCTGGGGCCTCAAGTCCGCCATATTGCCGTCGGTGCCGTTTCCGATACCGCAGAGCGGTATCGAGGCGATGTGGAACTTTCAGACCCGCTACCAGGGTTTGGCTACGAACTGGCTGAACGCACGTTCCTATGTCTCGCCCCGACCGGGCAGCTCGGACGGAATATTGTTTCAGTATACACAGCTCTTCTACTACCCCTGGGCGAAGCAGGGGCAACAAACTCCGGCCGAGGTCGGTCAACTACAGAATGGCACCTTCTACGCCTACAGCCAACCCAACGCCCTGGCCGGACAGGGCCTAATGCAGCGTTACTATTTCAACAGCAACGCCGAGTCGTACTACTACTTCACCGGTCAGCGTCGCGTCCGTCGCCTGCCGACCTATGCCTATGATGCGCCGATCATCGGGTTCGAGAACCAGTACCCGAACGATGCGATCCAGGTGTTTTACGGCAGCCCGGACCGGTTCGACTGGAAGCTCACCGGCAAGCGCGAGATCTACATTCCGTACAACTCTTTCGAGACCACCAACTACAAGCTCGGTCTGAACATGCTCGGTCCGCAATATGTCAGTTCCACTGTACGTCGTTACGAGCTGCACCGGGTATGGGTGCTGGAGGGAACCGTCAAGGAGGGAATACGCCATACCACGCCACACAAGACCCTCTATCTGGACGAAGATAGCTGGATTGCCGCGGTGGGCGACGATTACGACTCTGACAAGCGGCTATGGCGTATGAAGGAGATGTTCTCCTACCCTGACTACGAAGCGCAGACCTGCACTTCCGCTGGCATGCTGACAATCAATGACGTCATCGGCGGCCGCTACGTGGCGGACCAAGTCCTGTTCGGAACGGGTGCCGATGTGCGGCAGGAGATCGAGAAGCTCCAGGATAATCGCCTGAAGGACGAGTTCTACACGCCGGAGAATCTGCGCGCGATCAGCGAGCGTTGATCAGCCGCTGTTGTTCAGGTCATGGAAAGTCCGATCGGGAAAGGAGGGATCATGTCAGGCAGGAAGCGCATCGGCTTGGCGACGCTGGCCGCACTGGCGGCTGGGACCGCATTGAATAGCAAATCCGCCTACGCCCTGGACTGGCAGGTCGGCGACGTGAACGTGTCGGTCAACACGACGGCTACCTGGGGCTTCGGAATACGCACGAACGATCCGAGCTGCCAGCTAGTGGGCGATCCGGCCGCGTCCGGATGCAGCGGCAACGTCAACACCCAGGCCTGGTCGGCAGCCGATAACGGCGATCTGAACTACAAGGCGGGGCAGGCTTTCACGAACTACGGCAAGCTGACTACCGAGATCCTGGTCAAGGACCCGGACCTTGGTCTGACAGCCCTGGCACGCGGCAGCTACCTGTACGACTTCGCCGCCGCAGACACCGACCGCACCAAGCTGAACGACTCCGCCAAGGAGCAGGTCGCCTATCCAGGCAGCCTGCTGGATCTGTGGGTGAGCAAGAATTTCCAAATCGGCGACCGCAGCTGGCGTGCGCGGCTCGGAAACCAGGTGATCAACTGGGGCGAGAGCCTGTTCCTGTTCGGCGGCATCAACGCCACCAATGCCATCGATTTCCAGAAATCGCTCGTTCCGGGGACCCAGATCAAGGAATACGTGCTGCCAGCTCCGATGCTCAGCGTCGCCGGGTCGATCCTTCCCGGGCTGAACACCGAGGCATACTACCAATTTGGCTGGAACAAGACGCAGTATCCGCCGGTCGGCAGCTACTGGTCATTCAGCGACAGCTTCGGCAACGGCGTGCGTGAGCCGGTTACCTTCTCCACCTCGAACTACAACGTCTTCGGCCTCGATCCGGGCGCCATCGAGGGCGCCAAGGGCATCCATCTCCTCAATCTAAACCAGCAGACCGCCCTCAACAACGCCCTCGTGGCCGGCTCCATCCCCGGAGAGGTCGCAGCCCCGGTTCTGCTGGATCGCAATCCACCACAGGAAGGCCAGTTCGGCGTCTCGCTGCACTACAAGCCGCCAGGATCGGTCATCGACTTCGGCCTGTATGCGCTGAACTACCACGATAAATCCCCGGTCGCGACCACCGTGAAGGACAGCAATGCGTCCGCCGGTATCGCCTACCAGTATAACTACCGCACCAACCGCCAGCTCTACGGTATCAGCACCAACTTCCCGCTCGGAGACTGGGCTATCGGTTCCGAGCTGTCCTATCGGCCACGCGATGCGATCACGCTTGGTACCTGCTACACGCCTGGCCAGCCCTTAGACTCCAACGTCAACGTCAACCCGATCCCGTCTGGGAGCTGTCCACTGTGGGCAGACAAGCAGAAGTACGAGCTGCACGTGACGGGCCTGCTGCAATTGTCGCCGAGCGACTATCCCTGGATCATGCATCCGCTGCACGCGGACACCGCCTTCCTTTCCATCGAGCTGGTCGGCACAGAATATCCCGGCGTGCATTCCGGCGGCATCACACGCACCATCGACGGCGTGCGGGTGACACAGCTTCCCGATGCGGGATACGTCAACTGGCTGAACAACGATGGTAAGGCGAATGCTACGCCCGAAGGCGTCGGCACCGCGTTCTCGGCCGGCGCCATTGTCGATTTCAACTGGACCTACGATGCATCGCTGCTGCCCGGGTTCCAGGTGACTCCCGGCGTCACCTACTTCCGCGCACTAACCGGCGATACACCGACCTTCACTGCCAACTACCTGCAGAACGCACAGTCACTTAACTTCTACGTGCTGCTCAGCAAGAATCCTGGAACCTGGCAAGCCGGCGTCAACTTTAGTTACTATTTCGGCGGCAGCCAGCCCTCCGAACAATTCTACTCTGACCGCAGCTTCCTTGGTGGTTTCGTCTCCTACAACTTCTGAGGAATATTTCGTCTGCCGCGTCAAGGCGCATCCAGGGAAGGTGCTGGGACTTGATCAAGCTTGTCACGAGACTGGAAAACTGGCTGTTCAGCCACCGTGCCTTCTTCCTGGGCGTGCTGGCCGCGTTCACCGCTGTCATGGCCTTCTTCGCGATGCAACTGCACATGGACGCGGGATTCGAGAAGCAGCTGCCGATTGGGCATCAGTACGTCAAGACGTTCCTGCAGTATCGCGACGAGCTGTTCAGCGCCAACCGCCTGACTGTGGTGGTGCGCGCGCGCCGCGGCAAGATCTGGACAAAGGCCGGGCTGTCGCGCCTGTACGATGTCACCCAGGCGGTTCGCGGACTACCCGATATCAGTCCGATGGACGTGCAGTCGCTCTGGACCTCCAACACCTACGTCAACGAGATCACCGAGGATGGTTTTCGCGCCGAGCCGCTGATCGCCGATACGATCACCGACGATCACCTCACCGGGGACCTGATCGCTGGTATCGAACGGTCTACCAGCGCCGGTGGGTTTGTAGGTTCGCTGGTGTCGCATGACGAGAAGTCCGCCATGATCACCGCCGAGATCAACGAGATCGACAGCAACGGCGTCCATCTCGACTATGTCGCCTACAACCACCTGCTGGAGCAGGAACTCCGCAAGCCGTTCGACGACTCCGACTACCAGATCCAGATCATCGGTTTTGCCAAGCAGATCGGCGACATCGCGGACGGCGCCGCCTCCGTGCTGCGCTTCTGCGGCATCGCCCTGCTGCTGACGGCCGCCGCAGTCTACTGGTACAGCCGTTCGATCCGCTTCACGATCCTACCGATGGTCTGCTCGCTGACCTCCCTGGTATGGCAGTTCGGCACCCTGCGCCTGCTCGGCTTCGGATTGGACCCGCTTGGCGTGCTGGTGCCATTCCTGGTGTTTTCCATCGGTGTCTCGCACGGCGTGCAGCAGATCAACTACATCATCCGCGAGCTGTCGCACGGCAAGACTTCGATGCAGGCCGCGCGCAGCAGCTTCACCGGGCTGCTGATACCGGGAGTATTGGCCCTGGTCACCGCGTTCGTATCGTTCGTCACGCTGCTGCTGGTGCCGATCCCGATGATACGCGAACTGGCTATAACCGCAGCCCTTGGCGTCGGCTACAAGATCGTCACCAACCTGTTCATGCTGCCTGTGGTGGCCTCCTGCTTCACCTTCGACCAAGCCTACGCGCGCGCGGCGATGATGACGCGAAGCCGCCGGGCACGCCTGATCGTCTGGCTGGCCCATGTAGCCGAACCGCGCAATGCCATCGCCGTGGTGATCGCCTCGGCACTGCTGCTCGGCGTGTCCGCCTGGGAAAGCCGTGACCGCATCGTGGGAAGCCTGCAACCGGGCGCACCGGAGCTGCGTGCGGACTCGCGCTACAACCTCGACGCCATGTCGATCGCCGGCAGCTTCGACATTGGCCTCGACTGGCTGTCGGTCGTCGTCGAGGCACCTCCGGGCTCGTGCGACAACCCGGCGATCGGCACCTATGTCTCTGGGCTGACCTTCGCGACCCGGAACACGCCGGGCGTGGTCGCGGCCGCCTCCTACTCCACCATGCTGCAGACCTACAACGAGGGCTACAACGAGGGCCTCCCCAAGACCGCCGTAGTACCGATCGACCCCGTGAACTACGGCAGCCTGACCGAGGAGATCCGGCGCGTGCGCGGCTACGTCAACAAGGACTGCAGCATGACTGCGGTTCATCTGTTCCTGGCCGACCACAAGGCGTCGACGATCAACCGCGTGATCCTGGCGGTGAAGTCCTACGCCGCTCTGCACCACACACCAGGGATCACGGTTCGCCTTGCGGCAGGCAACGCGGGCGTCATGGCCGCGATCAACGACGAGGTTGCCCGCTCCGAGCTGCCGATGATGCTCTACGTCTACGCGGCGATCATCATCCTGGTGCTCCTGGTCTACCATGACTGGCGCGCGGTGATCGCCTGCTGCGCACCCCTGACCGTCGGCTCGTTCGTCGGCTACTGGTTTATGAAGTATTTCCAGATCGGCCTGACGGTCGCGACATTGCCGGTGATGGTGCTGGCGGTCGGCATCGGTGTCGACTACGCCTTTTACATTTACAACCGCCTGCAGATGCATATCGGCCGTGGCGAGCCCATCGTCATCGCCCTCGAGCGGTCGATCGAGGAGGTCGGCATGGCCACCCTCTTCACCGCCATCACCCTGGCCGTCGGCGTCGCCACCTGGTCGTTCTCGGCGCTGAAGTTCCAGGCCGACATGGGCAAGTTGCTGGCCTTCATGTTCATGGTCAACCTGGTGATGGCCTTGACCACGCTGCCGGCGCTGGCGGTGGTGCTGCATCTGATGTTCCCCCGCCGCCAACCAGCGCACATGCCCGGGATGCTGATCCATGACTGAGGCCGCCCGACGCCGCTCGACGATGGCCCTGATCACTGCCCTGGTCTGCCTGGAGCCACCGGTGTCCCGGAGCGATGCGGCTGCCGTCGCCAAGCCCGCCCTGGCAGGCACGGAAGCCGAGCGGGTGCCCTATGCCGCCCGCGCGGACATGCTGGGTGTCGCGCATGCCGGAAGCCGCCTGGTGAGCGTCGGCGCGTACGGCATCGTCATGCTGTCGGACGATGGTGGGGCGCATTTCCACCAGGCCCGGCACGTGCCGACCACTGCCACGCTGACATCGGTCGAATTCACCGATGCCCGGAATGGCTGGGCGGTAGGGAACTGGGGCGTCATTCTCGCAACCCACGATGGCGGCGAGACCTGGGTGGTGCAACGCCAGGATCTATCCGTCGACCGGCCGCTATTCACCGTCCACTTCCTCAATTCGCAGCAAGGCTGGGCCGGCGGGCTGTGGTCGCTGCTGCTGCGAACAGCCGACGGCGGAGCCCACTGGACCTCCGTATCCCTGCCTAAGCCGCCTGGAGCAGACAAGACCGATGTCAATTTCTATGGCCTGTTCCCGGCGCCGGACGGCAGCCTGTATATCGTCGCCGAGCAGGGCAAGTTGCTGGGCTCCAACGATCACGGTGCGAGCTGGCACTACATCGAGACCGGCTACACCGGATCGTTCTGGACGGGCCTGGCGTTGCGCGATGGCACGCTGCTGATCGGCGGACTGCGCGGCACCATCTACCGTAGCGGCGATGGCGGCAGAAGCTGGAAGAAGTCCACGACGAACGCGCAGAGCTCCGTAACCGGTTTCGTGCAGCTCGCAGATGGCTCGGTGGTGGCATCCGCCCTGGACGGCATATCGCTGCGCAGCCACGATGACGGGATAAGCTTCGAGGCATCTCAGAACCCGGATCGCGTCAGTCTTACGGGCGTGGCATCGCCTGACGGCAGGAGCCTTGTGTTCCTGTCTGAGGAGGGGCTGGTTGCCCCAGTCCTGCCTGTCATCAACGGGTTGGAACGCCAGAAGCCATGATTATGCCACCCGGTTGCGAAGCGTGCCGATCTTCTCGATCTCGCTCTCGATCTCATCGCCGGGAAGGCAGTAGCGCGTCGCCGCCACCAAGCCCGGCTCGCCCCGCCAGCGTCCGCCAAGCTCATGATCGGTAGACCATGCGGTGCCGGCGGGTGTCCCGGTGATGATGATCATCCCAGGTCGCAACGTGAAATTGACAGAGAAGAAATGGATCAGTTCGGCACAGCTCCAGATCATGTCGGACGTGGAGGCGGATTGTCGAAGCTCCCCGTTGATACGGGTCCGCAGCATCAGCTTCTGCGGGTTGCCGATCTCGTCGGCGGTGACGATGCAAGGGCCAACGGGCGCGCTGCCGTCGAATGCCTTGCCACGACCCAGATCATACCAGGTCATCTCGCCGACATGACGAACCTGCCGATCGCGCGCGGTCACATCGTTGACGATAGTGTAGCCGAAGACATGCTCGAGAGCGCTGGCGACAGGAATATGACGGCCGGCCTTGCCGATGACGATCGCCAGCTCGGTCTCGCAATCGAGTTTCTGCGTCAGCAACGGATCATAGGGGATCGGCGCCTCCGGTCCGATCACGCAGTCTGCCGTCTTGATGAAGAATTCGGGTTCCTTGCCACTCTGCGGGCTGCTCAGCTTCTCCCGGTTGTGGGCGTGGTAGTTGCTGCCGCTACACAGCATCGTGCTCGGCCGCATCGGAGGCGCCAGAGACAAGGCGCTGAGCGGGCGGAAAGCAGTCGCCGGGGCCTCGCGCAGCAGGATTTCGGCTTGTATTCGCGCGGCGTCACCGCCTCGGATCATCGAGATTGTGTCGCGGAAGTTCGCGTGATACGCCTCGCCTCCGGTCAGGATCGGATCCAGGACCCGATCATCCACGACAAGTCCAAGACGTTCCCTGTCCGACTCGAAAAAAGACACGATACGCATGAAGGCTTCCTGAGGTTTATTCAGGCAGCAACATTGCACGCTCCCCTGTGGAAAGGGTAGTGAAAAGTCAAGCCAGATCAACGAAAGATGACAAGATGAGCACAGACGTACAATATCTTAACCCGGAAGGTGCGTGTCCAGCGCAGGGACTTTACTCGCACGCTACGCGCGTGACACCCGGCCCGATGTTTTTCGTGGCAGGTCAACTTTCAGTGGCCAGCGACGGCAGCGTTGCAGGCAAGGGCGACTTCGCCGTACAGTTCCAGCAGGTTTTCGACAATCTCGGCGACGTGCTCCGTGGTCTGGAGGCGAATTTCAACGATGTCGTGAAGTTCACCACCTTCCTCGTGCATGCGCAGGATATCGAGTCGTTCATGCAGTTGCGTGCAGCCCTTTTCCCGAAGCTGTTCGAGGGCTCCCTGTTGCCCCCGAACACGCTCCTAATCGTTGATCGCCTGGTGAAGGAGGAGTTCCTGATCGAGGTGGAAGCCGTGGTGCGTGGCAAGGATTGATCCAACTTCAAGGAGATTGTTGACTGTATACGGATTGCCATGACAGTCTGGACCAGGTCCAGCTGGGCTTCACGTCATGCTTTATAGAGAAAGAACAAGTCTTGATCGACATACAGCCTGTGCATCCACAGGAACCTAAAGCCGAATACAACATGCCCTTTCTGCCCGCCGTCCTGGTGGAAGGAGGCAAGACCTTGTGGGTTGCGGGTTGCGGCCCGATCCCGGTCTATCATCGTCATCCGCACGTGCCCGAGGAAGAGCGCGAGTGGATGAGTGGCGGCTTCCGTGAGCAGTTCGACCGCACTATGGCGAACGTGAAAATGGTCATCGAGGCGGCAGGCGGTAATCTGTCTTCGGTGGTCAAGATGACCGTCTATCTGACAGACATGTCGATGCAGAACCAGTTGAACGAGGCGATCTTCCATTATTTTGGCCGGGAGCGCCCGCCGCCGCGCACGCTCATCGGGGTAAACACGCTGTCGCACGAGGACATGCTGATCGAGATCGACGTCACGGCCGTCGTATAGCTGTAGACAGGGCATCGACAGGGAGGCGGCATTGCAGGAAACCAGGCTAGTTGAATGCCTGCCGCGGCGTGCCGCCCTTATCGGCGCTGTCGCCACGGCATCGTTGCTGAGCTCCGGCAGGCGCGCCCACGCGGATGCCGGAGCCACCGTGAAGATCGGCTACTCCATGCCGAGGACAGGCTATCTTGGAGTCGCCAGTCCGGTCGCCGAGCAGGCCTATATCCTGTGGCGCGAACAGGTGAACTCCAAAGGTGGCCTAGTGATCGCTGGCGTCGCACCCAGGAAGATCGAGTTTGTCTCGTACGATGACCAGTCGGAGCCGACTAAGACCGCGGAGATCTACGACAAGCTGATTACCGACGATCAGGTCGATCTGCTGCTGGCGCCATACGGGACGCCGTTCCACATTGCGATCGCGCCCGTGCTGGAACGCAACCAGTTCCCGCTGGTCGCGGCTGCCACCATGTCGAGCCTGTTGCGGGACATGCATGTGCGCCACATGTGGTTTACGCAGTCGCTGCCGGATGCCTATGCGGTGCAGCTGGCGCAGTTCCTGGTCTCGGTGGGGATCAAGTCGGCGTCGCTGCTGACCTTGCAGTTGCCGGCGTCGCTGGAGAGCAAGAAATACCTGCTGCCGCAACTGCACAAGAGCGGCATCGCCGTCGCCACCGATGTCGAGTATCCGGTATCGACCAATGACATGACCGGCATGATTGGTACCGTTCGACAGGCGGCGCCGGACGCCGTGCTCGGGTTGAGCTATCCGCAGGATTCTGTGCTGTATGTCAGCACGGCGCGCGAGCTTGGCGTCAAGGCCCCCATGCAGTTTCTGCTGATCGGTCCGGCCGAGCCTTTCTTCAGCCGGAAATTTGCAAAGGCGGATCTCGAAGGGTTGGTCACGATCGGCGAGTGGTCGCCAAACCAGGCACGCTGGCCACGTGCACGCCCATTCTACGATGCCTATTTGTCGCGGTGGAAGGAGCCGCCGGATTATCTGGACTCGACCGTTTCGTATGCCTCGTGCGAAATACTGCAACAGGCCGTGGCCCAGGCCGGGCTGGATCACGACAGGATCGGCCACGCGATAGCTTCCACAACGTTCGATACTATCAAGGGCTCCATCCGTTTCGACGGAGTGGTGAATGCCTCGACGAAACCTGGCCTGTTGCAGTTCCAGGATGGCACGTTGCAGATCATATGGCCCAGGGAGATCGCGACCGCGCAGTATCGCCCCAAGCAGGGCTGGTCACCCTAACCGGTGTTGCCGCGGTGACCCTGCAACTGCTGCTGTCGGCGCTGGTGACGGGCGCGCTGTATGCCCTGATCGCCGTCAGCCTGAACCTGATCTATGGCACGATGCGGCTGCTGGACGTGGCGCATGGCGAGTTCATGATGCTGGGCGCTTTCTCCGGCTACTGGCTGGTCACGCTGGCCGGCGTTCCGCCCGTGCTGGTGCTATTTGCGGCGATGCTGCTGAACGGCTTGGCTGGGCTTCTGCTATACCGGTTCCTGCTGGCCCGGCTGATACGGGTCGCCCGCAGCACCGACGCACTTGAGTCCACATCCCTGCTGATCTTCTTCGGCCTGTCGGTGATCCTGCAGAACGGCGCGTCGTTGTGCTTCGGCGGCACGCCACGCGCCTACGAGCGTTACGAGCAGATCCTGCGCCTCGATAGCCTGGCGATCACGGAAAACCGGCTGGTCGCACTGGTCGCGTCAGCCCTGGCGGTTGCGGCGGTCCTGGTGTTCTTCAAGCTCACGTCATGGGGTTTGGCCATCCGGGCGCTGATCCAGAACCGCGACGCAGCCGCCATCGTGGGCATCGACATCGAGGCGGTGTTTCGCCTCAGCGCCTTCCTGGGGTTCGGACTGGCCGGATATGCCGGCGCCATCATCGGCATGGTCCAACCGGTCAACCCGTTCATGGGCGGACAATATGCCATGATCGGCTTCGTAATCATCGTCCTTGGAGGGCTGGGCAATCTCGCAGGCAGCGTCATCGGCGGCCTGCTGATCGGTTTGCTGGAGACCGGGGGCACCCAGCTGACCGGACCGAACTACCGGGACATCCTGATCTATGGCACGTTCATCCTGGTGTTGATGATCAGGCCGCAGGGCTTGTTCGGACGCAAAGCCGCATGAGCACAACCCGCCTGACGGCACGCCGGCTGTCGAAACACGAGGTGTCGGCAAGGATCGCGGGAGGCATTGTGGCGGCCGGCACGGTCACCACGGCGCTGCTGCCGCATCTGGCGGGCAATGCCGGCCTCGCCTTCGCCACCACCCTGGCCTGCTGGATCGCGCTGACCGAGAGCTGGGTGATCCTGTCCGGATACACCGGCTACATCTCGCTTGGGCACGCGGTGTTCGTAGGCCTCGGCGCCTACGTCTTCGTGCTGAGCTGGGGCCTTGTGCCGATCTGGCTGGGGCTGGCGGCGGCTGGTCTCGCCAGCGGCATCCTGGCCTGCGTCATCGGGGCGCCATGCCTGCGCGTGCGCGGCCCCTACTTCGTGATCCTGACCTTTGGGGTCGCGGAGTTTGTGAAGTACGTGGTCATCAACATTGAGGCCGGCCTCGGCATGTTCGGCCGACTGCTGCTGGACGGCCCCAGCCCGCGCGCGCTTTTCACGCTCGCCGCCTGTCTGGCCCTGGTGGCCTTCGCACTGGCCTGGACGGTGCGCCACTCGCGGCTGGGCATCGGATTGCGTGCGATACGCGAGAACGAGACCGCCGCGGAAATGACTGGCGTTCCCGTGGTCCGCCTGAAAATCATTGCCTTCGTGCTGTCCTCCATCATTCCGGGCATGGTCGGCTGCGTGATGGTCATGCGCAGCGGCTATTTCGAGCCGATGCAGATCTTCAGTCCGCAGATATCGCTGACGATCATCACCACATGCATCATCGGCGGGATCGACGACGCACCCGGCCCGGTGCTCGGCGCGCTGCTGCTGAACCTGGTTTCTCAATGGCTCTGGACCCGGGCGCCACAGCTCTACATGATCATCCTGGGGCTGCTGCTGATCGGCTTCGTGCTGAAGATGCCGGAGGGGCTGTATGGCCGGTTGCTGAGCCTCATTCGGCGCCGCGGATCATGAGCCTGCTGCTGCAGGTGGATGGCGTATCCAAGCGCTTCGGCGGCGTGACCGCAGTGCGCGACGTGAGCTTCACCGTGGACGGGCACGAGATCGTCGGCCTGATGGGCGCGAACGGCGCCGGCAAGACCACCCTGTTCAACCTGGTCAGCGGCAGCTTCCGCCCGGACGCCGGCAGCATCTTTCTGGAGGGACAGCCCATTCAGGGAAAGCCGCCGCACCGGATTTGCAGGCTCGGCATCGGGCGGACCTACCAGATCGTCAGGCCGTTTCCAAACCTGACGGTGCGCGAGACCGTGCTGGTGGGCCTGAGCTACGGCGATGCGAAGCGGCCGCGCGGCACCGATCTCAAAAGACAATGCGACGAGATTCTGTCGGAGACCGGGCTGCTGGCGATGGCCGACCGTCCCGGATCGCAACTGACGCTCGGCGGCCGCAAGCGGCTGGAACTTGCCCGCGCGCTGTCCACTTCGCCACGCCTGCTGATGCTGGACGAGGTGATGGCGGGGCTGACACCGACGGAAATCGAGGCGTCACTGAACATGCTGCGCCGCATCCATCAGGGCAGGCACCTGTCGATCCTGATCGTGGAGCATAACCTGCGCGCCATGATGCAGCTGTGCAGCCGGGTCGTGGTGCTGCATCACGGCGAGAAGATCGGCGAAGGCAGACCGGAGGAGATAGGCCGCGACGCGCGCGTGATCGAGGCCTATCTGGGCGCTTCCGCATGACGGCACCGATCCTGAGCGTCGAACGGGTTCATTCCGGTTACGGCGAGATCCGCGTGCTGCACGGCGTGTCACTGCAGGTGGCGGCCGGCAGCGTCACCGCCCTGCTCGGCAGCAACGGCGCCGGCAAGACCACGTTGCTGCGCGGCATCGCCGGCCTGCTCGCGGTCAGCCAGGGGCATATCCTCTACCAGGGCACCGATATCACCGCCCTGCGTGCCAGCGCGCGGGTCAACGAGGGTATCGCCCTGGTGCCGGAAGGGCGGTTGATCTTCGGCGATTTCACGGTGGAGGAAAATCTCCTGGTCGGCGCCTTCAGCCAGCGGGCGCGCGCGGACCGGGTGGCGCTGCTGGAAGAACTCTACGGCCGGTATCCCTTGCTGCGCGAGCGCCGGCGCCAGCTCGGCGGCACATTGTCGGGCGGGCAGCAGCAGATACTGGCGATCGCCCGCGGCCTGATGTCGCGGCCCCGCCTGCTGCTGCTGGATGAGCCGAGCCTGGGCCTGGCGCCGCAGATGGTCGCGGAGCTGTTCGAGACGGTCCGCGCAATCAGTGCCACCGGCGTGACGGTGCTGATCGTGGAGCAGAATGTCCGCGCCACGCTGGAGTTGGCCGACTGGGCCTTCGTGCTCGAGAATGGCCAGATCATGCTTTCCGGCAGCGCCGCTAAACTCCTGGCCGATGATGGAGTCCAGCGCGTCTATCTGGGTCTCTGAGAAGCTCCTACTCCACGAACCCCGCCGGGCTGTGCCGCGCACCACGGCAGATCCCCTCGTCGAACCATTCTGTCCTGGCCAGCAGCCGCAGCAGGTCGGAGCGCACCGGCAGCAGGGCCTGCGGCCATCGCCCGAGCGCCTGGCCATAGGCGTAGGACCAGTTCTGCACATGATCCGTCAGCGGCCGCTGCTGGATTTCCCATTCGCGCAGGGCCGCCGGAATATCCTCGGCCTCGACGACCTGCATGGCCAGCGCCATGGCGTTGCTGAAGGCCATGTTGGCCGACTGGCCCAGGTTCGGCGGCATGGCGTGCGCGGCGTCGCCCAGGATGGCGATCCGCCCCTCCGACCAGTGCCGTGTGCGCACGTTGACGATCCGGTCCCAGCGGCTGAGCTCGCCGACACGGGAGAACATCGCGCCGGCGCCAGGGAAGCGTTCCTCCCAGAAGGACGGATCGACCGGCCGCAGCCGGCCGCGCGGATCACTGACCGGGCCGCCGAGATAGATGTAGTTCGACCCGTCGGTGCAGGGGTTGAACATGGCCCGCCACGGCCCGCTCCAGTATTCGGTGATGATGTCGGTGGGATCATCGGGCTGCACATCGACCAGCACGCGGAAGCCGCCCTCGATGCCGAGATCCATCGAGGCCGTGGCCAGCACGCTCTCCCGTAGCCGCGAATAGGCGCCGTCCGCGACCACCACCAGGTCGGCCCGACGTTCCTCGCCGGACTCCATCACCAGCGCCCCTTCCGGCCGGACGGAACTGGCCACGGATGAGGTGAAGACGGTGACGCCCGCCGCCATCGCCTGGTCGATCAGCGCCTGGTACACGTCCGCCCTCGGCGGCAGCAGCATGCGGTCGCGTCCTTCCAGCGCCTTGTTCAGCAGGATGGCGCCGTTGCCGTCGGCGATCCGCCACTCCTTGACCACGCGCGCCCGCGCCGTCGCCGCCTCGTAGGCGCCGAGCAGCTTCAGCGTCTTGAGGCCATTCTCCCACAGCCAGATGCCGGACCCGAACATGCGCAGGTCCTGGCTGCGCTCGTGCAGGTTGACCTGCCAGCCGAGATGAGCCAGCCGAGTCGACAACGCCAGGCCGGCCAGGCCGGCACCGGCTATCTCCACTACGCGTGCACGAGACATTGCAAACCTCCCGGGTTTTTATTACAGGAATGAGATAATGTAGACGGAGCTTAGGCCAGCGACCTGCCGATCCATGCCTTGCGCAGCGGAGCATCCGCATCGCACAGCACCCCTACAATCGAATAATGATGATGGCCGGGGATCTCCATCGTCACACAGTCGGCAACCCGCGAGCGCATGGACGCCGCATAGGCCGCGGTCTGCCAGCGAAACGCATCGGTTTCCGCAGCACCAGCCGCCAGGAGCAGGTTGCAATCCGCCCGGAAGGGCAGCAGCAGCGGGCTGTTGTCTCTCGCTTCCGGCTCGGTCAGGCGCAGATCGGCCTGGATGAAGGCCTGCCGCAGCGGCCGCAGGTCATACAAGCCGCTCAACCCGCACACGCTTCGTAGGCACGGCACCACGCCGCCGGGAATGCTGTCCCAGTCGGTCGCGGCCATCATGGCGGCCAGATGGGCGCCGGCTGAGTGGCCAGTCAGGTGCAGTCGGCTTGCATCGCCGCCGAAACGCTCGATGTTGCTGCTGGTCCAGATCATGGCGCGGCGGCACTGGTCGACTAGCGCACTCATCGTGACGTTTGGACAGAGCGCGTAGTTGACCACGACGGCCACCACCCCTGCCGGCACGATGGCGGCGGCCAGAAAGCTGAAATCATCCTTGCTGAGCGCTCGCCAGTAGCCGCCATGGATCAGTATCTGGACCGGTGCATGCTCGACCCTCCCGGCCGGCACGAACACGTCCAGCGTTTCGTCCGCTGATGGGCCGTACCGAATATCCCGCTCGCCGGAGAGCGTGCGGCGCACGGCGGCGCTGTCGTCGGTCCACCGGTCCAGATAGCTCCGGAAATCCGGCACCGCATCGCGCACGCGATACTGTGCGTCGAGCTGCTCGCGATTATATTCTGGTGGCTGCATTTGCGTTGCCTTCGTGGTTCCACAAAATCAGATTCAACATCGTGCAACTGTATCTTCCGGTTCCAAATTGGGTCCGGCAGAAGGTTTTGAACTCTGTGCACGAGATTATGGCCGGGTTTGATGAAATAGCAGGTTCCGGCGTCGAACAGCCGAGACTAGTATTGGCTGCTGACGTCATGGACGGCTGGACCACCCCCAACCTGACGCGCAGGCAACCCGCCTCGTCCAGCTTGTTCGTTATATGAGGAATTGAACGTAGATGGCCCGTCGCCGATCGGATACCGCACCGGTTCCTCGTCCCGAGGAGACCAGCCACTTGCCTTTGTCCACGATCATCCATACCTGGCTGCACAGCTCGATTATCAGTGGCGCCTTCGCACCCGGCCATGTTCTGCGGCAGGAGGAGCTGGCGGCACGCTTCAACACCAGCCGCGTACCGTTGCGCGATGCGCTCCAGCACCTGCAGGCGGAGGGGCTGGTGATGCTGCGTCCGCGGCGCGGCTACGCGGTGACTTCGCTGGACACCAACCAGCTGCTGGAGGTGATGCAGCTGCGCATGCTGATCGAGGGCCATGCCGGCTACACCGCGACCCTGGCACGCACAGACCGGGACGTGCGCGCGGTGGAGGCGTGCGTGCGCGACATGGACAAGCTGCCGGTCAAGGCCGGAACCGAGGCGCAACGACTGCGCTGGTCGGTGCTCAACCGGCGTTTCCACGACACGCTCTTTGCTGCCGGCAACCGTTCGCACCTGCAGCAGATCTCCAACAACCTGAGGGCCAAGGTCGAGCCCTACATCCTGATGGAGATCGCCATGACGCACGAGCTGGCGGAGGCGCAGGCGGACCATCACCGGATCCTCACGGCCTTCAAGGCGGGGGACGCCGACGAGGTCTCGATCCTGAGCCGGCGGCATTGCGAACGCACCGCGATCCGCTTCGTCGAGGCGCTTCAGGACAAGGGCCTGGTTCCGGATCTGAAGCCGTCCCAGATCATCGATCTCGGTGCCGCGGTCGCCGTGTCCGAGCCAAAGGCGAGCCAAGCCAGGATCCATCATGAACCCGCCATCAAGGCGGCCGCGCCCCCCACCCCCGCCGCCGACACCGCCACAGCGCTTGCCTCTGCCACCCCCCCG
>CAXTCT010000016.1:0-17323 GCA_964242565.1 uncultured Acetobacteraceae bacterium
CATTCAGACCCCTCCCTACCCCCCGGACGACCTCCGCCGACGACGCCAGCCCGCCCGCGATCACCGCCGAGGACAACCCACGCCGGCCGATACGCCGCAGCCCGCGCACCCGTGGATCGGCCGCGGCCAGCGCCCGGATCACGGCTGCGGTGCCGTCGGGGCTGTCGTCATCGACGAAGATCACCTCCCAGCGGCACCCGGCGCAGGCAACGCCGGCGAAGGCCCCGGCGAAGGCTGCGTCGAGAGCGGCGACCAGCGGCCGGATGTTGTCGCGTTCCTTGTAGCAGGGGACCACGATACTGAGCTGGGCCGCGGCTGACGAGGTCAGGGCGGTCGCGGCCGCAGCCGGAGCGAGGGTTGCCGACATCATCGTGCTCTCAGCAGGGGTCGTTCAACGCGGATCGACCGGCACGCCGGCGAGGTCGCGACTGGTGCGTATGGTCTGCAGCGTCTGCACGCGACTGACATGCACCGCCTCGGTCAGGCGCCGCGTCAGCTGGTTCTCATGAGTGGTATCGCGTGCGACCAGGCGGAGCAGGAAATCGCCGCCGCCCCGGATCATGTGGCATTCCCGCACTTCGGGCCATTCCGCGACCATGGTCTCGAAGCCGCTGAGAACGGCGTCGCGCTGGCTGTCGAGCCCGATCAGGGCGAAGAACACGATCGACCACCCCAGCAGTTGCGGATCGCTGTCGCCGTGATAGCCGCGTATCACCCCCATTTCTTCCAGCCGGCGCACCCTGCGCAGGCAGGGGGGCGCCGAGATGCCGGCCCTGCGAGCCAGCTCGACATTGGTTATACGGCCGTCTTCCTGAAGTTCGGCCACGATCCGCCGGTCGATGGCGTCAAGCTCCGTCACGGCGGTCCTGTCGTTCGATCGAAATGAGCCGGTCAGGCATCATGAGCATTAGGTCGGGATGGCATGGGCCAGAGCATATAGGGCCGCGGCAGGAAAGCCGCAAAGCCGAGGCGAAACGCACGCCCTGCGCCCTCCGCCCGGCATCTTGCTTGCGCCGCAGCAAATCCCCCCGATATTCTGTTCTCCACAGGAGCTTAGACCGAGATCATGACCGAAACCATTTCAACCGATGTCCTGGTGATCGGCGCCGGCCCGGCCGGCTATACAGCCGCCATTTATGCCGCGCGCGCCAATCTCAAGCCGGTTCTGGTTGCCGGCCTGCAGCCCGGCGGCCAGCTGATGATCACCAACGATGTGGAGAACTACCCGGGTTTCGCCGATGCGGTCCAGGGGCCATGGCTGATGGAGCAGATGAGCCAACAGGCCGAGCATGTCGGCACGCGCATCATCCATGACCTGATCATGCAGGCCGAGCTGTCGGCGCCCCGTGCGCCCGGAGCCCCGTTCCGGCTGATCGGCGATTCGGGGGATGTCTACCTCGCCCGCAGTGTCATCATCGCCACCGGTGCCCAGGCGCGCTGGCTGGGCCTGCCGTCGGAGAAGAAGCTGCAGGGCGCCGGCGTCTCGGCCTGCGCGACCTGCGACGGCTTTTTCTACCGCGAGCGGCGCGTGGCGGTGGTCGGCGGCGGCAATACCGCGGTCGAGGAGGCGCTTTATCTCACGCACCATGCCGACCATGTGACGCTGATCCACCGTCGCGACCGCCTGCGCGCCGAGAAGATCCAGCAGGACCGGCTGTTCGCCCACCCGAAAATCTCCGTCGTCTGGAACAGCGTCGTCGAGGAGATCCTCGAGACCGGAACGCCGCCCGTGGTCGGCGGTCTCGCCCTGCGCGATATCACCAACGACCAGACGACCAGCCTCGCGGTCGATGGATTGTTCGTGGCGATCGGCCACACTCCCAATACCTCGGTGTTTCGCGGCCAGGTGGCACTTGACGACGAGGGCTACATCATCACCACTGCCGGCACGACCCAGACCTCCCTGCCCGGCGTGTTCGCCGCCGGCGACGTGCAGGATAAGATATTCCGCCAGGCGGTGACGGCAGCCGGCACCGGCTGTATGGCGGCCCTCGAGGCCGAGCGCTACCTCGCGGAAGCGCTGCCGGTGCAGGCGATGGCCGCGGAATGACGCCATCGGGTCCGTATGAGAGCCCGGATCAGATCTCCATTACGGGCGGCGCCGCATCGGACCTGGGCCGAGAGGACGAAGCCCGGTGACCGTGAGCACCGTGAAGTAAGCCCGCGAAACAAGCCGAGTGAAATGAGCCCGTGAAATGAACATCGCAGCATGAGCATGGACTGGGACAAGCTCCGGATCTTCCACGCCGTCGCCGAGGCCGGCAGCTTCACCCATGCGGGGGACGTGCTCAATCTCAGCCAGTCAGCGGTCTCGCGACAGATCTCGGCCCTGGAGGAGGCGTTGCAGGTGCCGCTGTTCCATCGTCATGCCCGCGGGCTGATCCTGACGGAACAGGGCGAGGCGATGAACCGCACCGTACGCGAGGTGTTCGCCAAGCTGGCCATGACCGAAGCCTTGCTCACCGAGAGCAAGGAAAAGGCCGCCGGGCGGCTCAAGGTCACCACCACGACCGGTTTCGGCGGCGAATGGCTGACGCCCCGGTTGCCCGCCTTCCTCAAGCTGCATCCCGACGTCACCATCACGCTGATCCTGGAGGATGGCGACCTCGATCTCGGCATGCGCGAGGCCGACGTGGCCATTCGCATGCATCCGCCACGGCAGCCGGACCTCGTGCAACGGCATCTTGCCGATATTCACCTGCCGATCTGCGCGGCCCCGGCCTACCTCGAGGCCCACGGCACGCCGGCCAGCCTTGAGGAGATCGACAACCACAAGCTGGTGCTGTTCGGCTCGTACCACCCGCCCGCGCCGGACATCAACTGGCTCGCCACCAGCGGCAAGCCGGCGGGCCAGAAACGTTCCTCGACGCTGGAGGTGAATAACTTCGCAGCCATGGCGGACGCCATCGAAGCAGGCCTCGGCATCGGCTCCCTGCCGCACTACATCGTCAACGAACGTCCAGGCCTCAAGAAGATCCTGACGCAGGTGAAATCACCGGTGATCGAGGCCTATTTTGTTTATCCCGAAGAGCTGCGCACCTCCAAGCGCGTCGCGGTGTTCAGGGACTTCCTGCTGAATGAGATGCCGTCGCGTAACTGAGCGCGGCCACGGAGATATCGCAGGAGATCCGGCCTCGCCTCTTCAGGGCATCCGCCCGCGTCGCTCGCTGCCCTACACCCGCCCGTAGTCGTCCTCGATCCGCATGACATCGTCCTCTCCAAGGTAGGAGCCGGACTGCACCTCGATCAGGGTCAGCGGGATGCGTCCCGGGTTGGATACCCGGTGCTCGCAGCCGAGCGGCAGGTAGATGCTCTCATTCTCGCGCACCAGCACCTCCTCGCCGTCTCGCAACACAAGCGCCACACCGGCAACGACGATCCAATGCTCGGCGCGGTGGTAATGCTTCTGCAGCGACAGCTTGCCACCAGGGAGGATCAGCACCCGCTTGACCTGGAAACGGTCGCCGTCCGTCAGGGCCTCCTGGAATCCCCAGGGCCGGTAGACGCGATTATGCGCCACCGCCTCGTGACGGCCATGCGCCCGTAGCCGCTCGACCACCTTCTTGACGTCCTGGGCACGGTCGCGGTGCGTGACCATCACGGCGTCCTTGGTGACGACGACGATGGCGTCCTGCAGCCCGGTCACCGCGGTGACGATGCCGTCGCTGCGCACGTAGCAATTCTGCGTATGCTCGAGGAACACGTCTCCGACCGCGACATTGCCGGTCTCGTCCTTCGGGCTGATGTCCCACAAGGCGTCCCAGCTCCCGACATCGGACCAGCCCAGGTCGGCCGGCACCACGGCGGCGCGATGCGTATGCTCGGCGACCGCATAGTCGATGCTGATATCAGGCGCATCCACGAACGAGGCGGCATCGAGCCGGATGAAATGCAGGTCGCTGGTGCGCGCCTCGACGGCACGGCGGGCGGCCGCGAGCACGGCCGGGGCATAGAGCTGCATCTCCTCGAGCAAAGTCTCGGCTGTGAACACATACATGCCGGAGTTCCAGAGATGCCGTCCGGAGGCGACCAGCTCGATCGCGCGCTCGATATCGGGCTTCTCGACAAAGCCCGACAAGACACGCACGCCGGGCAAGCCGGGCAGCGGCTCGCCGGCTTCGATGTAGCCATAGCCGGTTTCAGGACGGAGCGGCTTCATCCCGAACGTCACCAGATGGCCGGCGGTGGCTGCCGAGACCGCGGCGGCGACGGCTTCGGCCAGCGCTTCCGGCTTGGTTATGGCGGAATCCGCGGCCATCATCCACAACACGGCATGCGGGTTTTCCTCGGCCACCAGCAGGGCCGCCACGGCCAACGCGGGCGCGGAATTGCGTCCGACGGGTTCCAGCACGATGCGCGCATCATGGATGCCGGCCTCACGCATCTGCTCGGCGATCAGAAAGCGGTGTTCCTGGTTGCAGACGATGATCGGGGGGGCAAAACCGTCCCCAACGCCGCGCAGCGCCGTCTCCTGAAGCATCGTGCGGTCGGAGATCAACGGCCAGAGCTGTTTGGGAAAGCTCGCCCGGGAAACCGGCCAGAGCCGGCTGCCTGAACCACCGGAAAGGATCACCGGCACGATGGTCGTGCCGCTTCGGACACGCAGCACGGGTGTCACGTTTGCGTCGTTGAAATCCATGATCGATCCCCAGCCGGATGCCCTTCGTATTCCCAGTATACGGATTGCGTGGGGCTGGTGCCACTCAACCCCATCCAGCCGCCACAGCCCCCGCGCCGCGACATGGGCAGCCGGCTTCGGCCATGAAGACCAACCCCAATCCTCTTGCGCCCTCGCCCGCGCTGTCGGCCGGCACGTCCAGCTCCAGACGGCAATCAAACGGGCCGCGTCGCCCCTACGCAGTCAGAGCGGCTTGTGCGCGCGATCCAGCAGGCGCTTCAGCAAGCCTGGCTTCCTTGCCGGTTCGGTCTTGATGCGTGCACGACGCGCCGCTTCGTGCTCGGCCTGGGCACGCTTCTGCTTGTCGGCCATCCAGCGGTCGAGGCTTACGCCGGCCTTGGCGGCGCGACGGGCTTCATAGGCCTGCTTGCCTGGAGGAGGCGCCTTGCCGGCGGGTTCGACGGGCGCCGCAGCCGCCTGTCTGGTTCCGCCCGGCTTCGCGATCTGGTTCGGTCTCTTGAACATGCCTCATCCTACCATGCAGTGGCCTCGACGCGGAATTCAGCCGCGCCGGTGTTGCCCGGTCTTCCAGCGGCAGGCGGATCCGGCATGCGAGAAGAACATCGCACTGCTCACAGGCGCATAAAACCGATGCTGGGCAAACGTCTGTGGATGATGACCCGGTCCGGTCGAGATCGGTGAGGTGGCGCAGCGCAGAAGCCGCTCCGCCGCGGTGGCCGGGGCCAGCGTCATCGCGTTCACCAGCAATGCCGCGATGGACATCGCCTTCCAGCCGGCCCGGCCTGCCGGGATAAGCCCGCGCGTCATGCGCGCTTCTCCTCAGCTACGCCGAACATTTCCGCGGTGGTTGACCCGCTCCCGCAATTCCTTGCCAGCCTTGAAGAACGGCACCATTTTCTGGTCCACGGCAACAGCCTCTCCGGTGCGGGGATTGCGTCCCGTCCGCGCATCACGCTGCTTGACCGTGAAAGCACCGAAACCGCGCAGTTCCACGCGCGCGCCACGGGACAAGGCGGCCGTTATCTCGACGAACACCGTCGAGACGATCAACTCGATATCCGGGGCACGAAGATGCGGGTTTGCCAAGGCGAGCTCGGCGATCAACTCCGATTTGGTCATCCTGCCCCCCCGAACAGACGCTCAAGGTTGCCAGAGCGCCAACGGCTCGTCAAGTGCAAGCCCTTGCGACATAAGGGTTTTCGACGATGCCCCAACCATCATGCGATCAAGCGCCCGGAAGGCGACATCCTCCAGCACGGCGCCCATCTGCCGGCGCCACCAGGACCCTTTCTGCGCCGGCTTGAGATCATGCGCGGCCAAGGTGACCGGAATGTTCCGCTCCCGCGCCAGCCAGTCCCTGGCATCCTGCTCGGTGCCGATTTGGTCGATCAACCCGAGCCCGATGGCTTGATGACCGGTATAGGGCCGCCCGTCCGCCAGTCCACGCACACGCTCGACGGCCATGTGCCGGCCGGTCGCGACCATGTCGACGAACTGGCCGTACAGATCCATCACCACGCCCTGCAGCATCACGCGTCCGTCCGGCGAAAGCGGCTTGACGAGGCTGGGCTGACCCTTCAACGGTCCGGACACCAGTTCGTCGACGCTCACGCCGATCTTGCCCAGCAATCCCGACACGTCCGGAGACTGCAACAACACACCGATCGAGCCGGTAAGGGTGGCGTTCGAGGCGAAGATCCGCGCCGCCGGCACCGCGATCATGTAGCCGGCCGAGGCGGCAACGCCGCCCATGACTACCACCACCGGCTTCTGGGCGGCAAACCGGACGATCGCGTCATGCAGCGCCGAGCCACCGGCGACCGAACCACCGGGGCTGTCGATCGACAGGATCATGCCCTTGACCAGCGGGTCCTTGCGGGCCGTGTCGATCAGGGTGAGCCGCTCCTGATCGTCGGTGATGATGCCATCGACCTTGAGTCGGGCAAGATGTGGGCCTGCCCCGGCATGGAAGCGGACGCCGCCGGCAAGCAGCAGCGCCAGCACAAACCCCACCACCGCCAGCACCCGCCAGAAGGCCAGCCGCCGCTTCAGGCGGAGCCGATCCACCACCAGATCGGATTCGAGGCTCATCGTCGCGGGTCCATGCTCATCATGTCCGGACGCTACGGCAAAAACCGCCGGCGGCCAATCGCCACCGGGTCGGGCAATGCCGGATCTTACCAGCGTGTCCAGAGCAGACGGTCATTGTCATAGACGAAGGCGACCGGTGTTGCGGGCGTTATGGAAGCCGGAGCGCCCAGCACGGTGACTCCGGCTCCTGTCACGGTCAGCGCGGTCACGTTGCATTCCGAGGCGATATGGAACGGCTGCTTGGCCAATGGGCTAGGTGGCAGGGTCACGGTGAGCGAGGCAAAGGTGCCGCTGCATACCAGGATGATGCCGGTGGAACCCGCGATCCCGGGCTGGGTGCTGCCGTTGGCCGCACCCACGGGCGTGGGCGAGCTGTCGACGATGCCGCCCTTCGGGGTGATCGTGAACAGGGCCTGGGTCGACGGCGTCAGCCCCTTGGGATTGATCGCCTGCAGGATCGCCGTGCTGTAGCTGCCCTGATAGATGCTGCCGATGCTGTGGCTGCCACGGTCGTCGTTGAATGTGTTCGCCGAGGAGATCGACAGCACATCGTCATTCACCGCGCTGACGCTCTGCAGGCCATAGAGCCAGCCCTTGCCGCTGACACCGGCGCCAACCAGGAAGCCGCTATTCATGTTCTGGCTGCCGTTGTTGCCAAGCCAGACTCCGTAGCCGCCGATACTGGTCGAGTAATTGGCGGCATCGACCTCAATCCCATGGATGGCGCCGTTGGAGCCGGGCTCGGCTTCGATGATGAAGTTGCCGCCCCAGGCCTGCCCCGAGCTGCCTGGAGCCTGGTGCGCGGTCAGGTCGACGGATGCGGCAATGCCGGTGAATTGCTGCGCGCTGGTGTTGGTGGTGAAGCTGACGGTGGACCCGGGCGGCAGGTCGGCGAGGGTCGGACCGGAGAGCAGCAGAACGCTGGTCTGGGAACCGATGGCAGTCGATAGGATCGTCTCGCTGGGAGGCAAGGCTCCGGGCACCGAAGCGCTCAACACGCTCAGCGTCTGGACCGCCCCGATCGAGGGAGTGGAGCTGACGTTGACGATCGCGGGATTGCTCAGGACGCTGATTGCACTGCTCCCCGCAGGAGTATCGGTTGCCGTAACCAGCGCCGGGCTGACATAGTCCGCAAGAGCGCCCTTCAGCCCGAAGATCGCCGCGGCCCCGCCAACGAAGGGTATACTCGGGGTGTATTGCATGCAGACCCCCGACGGGCTGCTGAGCTGCCCGCTCTGTGCGGCTTGGCACAGCACGTTGCCCTGGGTCTGGAACTTGCCGGCCGCATCATTGAGCAGCAGCGGCGTGTTGATGGTGCTGAAGGTGCCGTTTCCGGTCTTGGAAAAAGTTGGCTGCGCCGTTGCGGGCAGGCTTGCCAGCATGACCAGAGACATGCCGATGGGAATCCAGGCGAACCATCGGGTCAAGCCGACCGCGAGCGTGCGCGCAGCCAGAAGCGGATGTGGTTTCTCCATCGATTTTCTCCGGAAGTTCGTCGTGGATGAAATGCCGACCACGCCCGGCTTCGCGCAGGGGCGCGGACGCGGAAATGCGCCGGAAGGCCAAGAAGGCCCCGGTGTCCCGCGTCAATTATTGCAGTATAGCATCAAAATAGCATGGGCCGGACCCGCGCGTAAAGCGGCCATTGGGTCACCTGCTTTGCCCGATGCGCTATCCGGTGCGGCGGATGCGTGCGCTTTTTCTGCCCAGCGCCCTTCGGGTTCGGTTAACCACGAACGGCAGCAAAGCCGCCAGCGCCGACCTGACCAGCAAAGCTGCGATGAACCGGCTGATCAGGACGAACTCCCGCATCGGACCATCATATCCGGCCCGACCGCTGCCTGGGCTCGACCGGTTGTCGCAACACACATGCGGGCGTTCGGCTATAGGATATCGATTACCTGCTGATCTCGAACAAGGCGCTGCGGCCGCGCAGGCCGCAACCAGTGTCCACTTTATCGGGAGAAATTGGGCATAGTTCGTCCTGCGGCTAGCCAGGCGCGTCCAAAGGCAGCGCGGAACATCGCCGGCCTGCTTTGGCATCTGCCCCGCCAGGAGATCGTGATCGAGCCGGAGTTGCAGGCCTGTCCATGCCGCCAAAGCAGGCTTTTCAGGGCGCACGGGATCACGCTCGACCGCTCGACCGCGGTTGCGTTGGGTGGCGCGGGCGGCGTGGTGGCTCAAGCCGCTGCACGAATCGCCGGTGGCGACGATCATGTCCACGCCAAAGCTGTTCTGCGACCAGACACCACTAGCTGTGCTGGCTCGCCGCCGCGAGGGAATCCCGAGCGCGCGGCACTGGCCCTGTGCCGCCGATGACCGGCCGCGGCAGGGCTCGGCGCCACCAGCGCTTGTCTAACTGTTCACATAGAACCGCAAGGGCCGACATGCCGCTGAGTATCTCGCCGGATCCAACAGCGTCCTATAGGTCGTTGGCTACGCCAGTTACGTCGACCTTGTCCGCGCGAGCCGGGCTGCTGCCTTACGCATGCGCAGCGGAGGTCCTTTGACATCCACAAGAAAACGGGTGACCGGTTAGCCGAGGCGGTATTGCGGCGGCCACGCGCAGATTATTCCCGGCCGTCCGTAAAACCACCTGGGCAGCCTTATTTCAGGCCGGCTAGATATACAATGAGCTTCTGCACATTGTCCGACGAATGCAGTCCAGGAAACGACATTCTGGTGCCGGGAACCGTTCCCCGTGGATTTTGAAGAAAGACGGCAAGTGTCGTCTGATCCCAGATCTTGTCGTAGTTCTTCATGGCGGAGGAATAGTTGTACCCCTTCAGGTTACCGGCATGACGTCCAACTACGCCATACAGACTGGGACCGATCTTGTTTACTCCCTCCTTTGCAGAGTGACAGACCGAGCAGTTGCTGCTGAACACCATTTGTCCAGCATTTCCCTCTGCGGCTTGGACCAATGCCGGGGTGAAGATCAGGTTTACGATGAAGATCCAGCCTAGACGATGCATTCGTAGCGCTCCGGTCTTAGAAAATGAGCCAGGCATAGAGGTACAATGTGTTGTTGTCGGAGGCATTGCGACCGGCGCCGTCATAATCATAGTGCGCACCATTGAACTCGGTGTAGATCGTGTATTGAGCTCCAAGTCTCAGGTTTGCCAGTGGTGCGCCCCAAGACTCGCTCTTGCCGAAAGGAATCCAGGCTGCCTCTATGATAAACGCGTTGCTGTTTGGCTTGCCGTTGGCACTGCCGGTGACCGGGCCATCATCTGGATAAAGAGTGGCGTTCTGCCTCCCCCAGATCTTCTGCCAGGAACCGATTAGACCGTAAGTTCGCTGGTAGAAATAGGTCAGGGTGGTTCGTGTTTCGTGCAGATAGCCGCTCGGTTGGGACGAGCCGCCGGCGTTCGACGTGCCCTTCAGGTCTTGGCTTTCATGATTGTAGAAACTGTCGACGGTGAAGCTATGTCTGCCATCCGCCGGAATGAACTGGTAGCCTGCGTCGGTGAACAGGTCAGCGTAAGTGTCGTGCCCCATGCTGCCGTCGGTGCTGTAGTTGGAAATGGTCGGGTTGAAGCGAGAGTAGAATGCCGCTTCGCCGATGTGGGCGGAATTGGCTCCCCAGTTCCACTCGTAGGCAATGCGCGCGTAGGGCGCGATGCCCGTCTCGCTGCCGGGCCCATAAGTCGTGCCGGTCATATGCAGTAGCCGTGGTGCCATAGTCTCGTAGCCACCCGCTTCAAGATAAAGGGCCTGGTCGACCCACGCATAGGCAGTCAGCCCAACCGTGTTGCCGAGCAGAGGACCACCGAGTACGGTTCCTGCCTGCGGCGTCGGTGCCAGGGCAGAGGCTACATACGGGTAATTCCAGGCATAGCCGGTGTTATATGGATCCTGAACCATTGGACCATTGTTGAGCGATAACCCGCTCTCGACATCATGTCCTTTCAGCGTGAACGGCTCGACCGCGCGAAGGTCGGTATTATCGAGGGCGAACGCACTGGCGACACCGTCGAACGTGCCTTGGACAAACCCGCCGAAATGGTCCGACACTCGGCCTGCCAGATAGACGCTGATCTGGTCGACTGCAAAATTGCCGTTAGCACCGTAATGCTCAGCCGCAGGCGATCCTTGTCCCTTATCGGTATTGGTGTACGAACCAAGCAGGAAAGCAGATAGAGGAATGTTAGCCAGCGGTCCGCTACCGCCCTGCATCGTATAGCCGGTGATCTTGAACAACCGCCCATATTGGGTCAGTTGTGGACCGAATGCTCCGACATGGCATGCCGTGCAGGGCTGGCCGGTTTGGGCTGCAAAAGCTGGCAAGGCATGTGCCGGATGAGTTTCGAACCCAAACAGAACAAGTATAAAGAAGATGTTTAACCGTGAGGCTGCCTGAACTACCTGACCACCGCGCATCACTAGCCACACTCTTCTGATGAAAAGGATTCTTACGCTATCTTAAGGATAATTTGGTGGAGCGGAAGAGCGCCGGAAGGATGACCGATTCTGAATCTGATCAATTAAACGAGTAGCGTCACCTCCCGCACCTCATTGTCTCTTGCTGATCTTGCCTTCCATTCCCTGCCTCCACCTCACTGACCAGGATCCCGGCTCCGCAATATGAACCAAGCGTCCGACACTCCCCGGTGGCGGACCTGCCGACCGGCCCGAAAGATCCGAAATCGACCGTCTTGTCAGTCGAGGACGAGGCCATCATCGTGGCCTTCCATTGGCATACGCTGCTGCCGCTCGACGACTGCTTGTATGCCCTGCAGGCGACCCTCCCACACCATCGACGCATGCGTCGATCGCTCGTCATTGCATCGCTGTCTGCAGCGCCACCCTTCGGCGGTCTCTTGCCGCCGAACCCGGTTGCCCAATGTCACCGGTGACAGGCCAGACAGGCGGACGTTCAAGGCCTACAACTACGGCAGGCGCCTGAAGACCCTTCACGGCCTCACACCATACGAATTCATCTGTAAAAGCTGGACATTTGAGCCAGAACGATTCAGCCTCAACCCACACCACCAAATGCCGTGACCAGACACGTTTCAAGCCCACCCATAGAGTTTTGTACGCAGGCTGCAACGGATTGATGCGCTGCCCCCGAAACCGCGATACACAAGGCGGCGATGCCGTTCATCACTCCTGAGACCGCTAGTTTTGGAGGTATATCCGGCGCCTTCCTGCTGGCGTTCCCGGCCTTGTTCTCCATCGTCAACCCGTTGGGAGCGGCGCTGGTGTTTGCCGAGGTGACTGCGAGCCGCAGCCGTTCGGAACAGGCTGCGCTGGCGCGACGCGTCGGGCTGTATGGGTTCCTGATCCTGTTCGTCTCGCTCTGGGGCGGCAGCGCGCTGCTGCATTTCTTTGGCATCACCCTGGGAGCCTTGCGCATCGGCGGCGGATTGGTGGTTGCGGTACGGGCCTGGGATCTGTTGCAGAAGCCCGAGGCGCACGAAGCCCGTAAGGAGCGGGAAGCGAGCCAGGAGGGCCGCACCGCAGCCGCGGAGGACGTGGCGGAAACCGCGTTCTTCCCGCTCACCATGCCCTTTACGGTCGGGCCCGGCAGCATTTCGGTCGCGATCGCGCTAAGCGCGGAACGACCTCAAGATGGCACCCTGGCCTCGTTGCTCCTCTTTGGGACGGGCGTCACCCTGGCTGCGGCCATGGTCTGCGTCACGGTTTGGATCGCCTATTCCAGCGCCGAGCGGATCGTCAGCCTGCTCGGGCGTTCCGGAGCCCGCATCGTCACCCGGCTGGTCGCCCTTATCCTGCTATGCATAGGCGTCCAGATCATCGCATCGGGTGTGGAGGATATCCTGGTCCCGGTCCTGTCTCGCATGCCGCGGTGATCGCGCCCGTGGTCGCGCGGGGCTCTTTTGAACAGGGGGGTGTTCAAACGGCTCCCAAGGGTCCATATTCCATTTTCGGTGTTTCGTTCAGTCAGCCAGTCCGTCCTAAAGTCGGCCTTTCGTTGCGATCGAGCAGATGGGTCGTCTTGTTGGTGACCTCCGAGTTCAGGAGAGACGGATCATGCCAAGCGGCACCGTGAAGTGGTTTAACCCGACCAAAGGCTTCGGCTTCATTCAGCCCACCGATGGGTCGAGCGACGTATTCGTGCATATTTCCGCGGTCGAGCGCGCCGGAATGAGCAGCCTCAACGAGGGCCAGAAGCTGGCGTTCGAGCTTGAGAATGGCCAGCGCGGCAAAGTCTCCGCCGTAAACCTCAAGGCCGAATGACGAATAACGGCAGACCCGCCGTCCGGCAGGTCTGCCGCGGCGTTGGCCTGCAGTTTCAAGGATCATGAAATGGCAGGTCATCGTTACGCGGTCGGCGACAGGATTGAAATCAGGCGTTCGGCCCATCAGGTCGACGTTGGGCCTTATACGGTGGTACGGCTTCTCCCGAATGATCAGATGGACCGGGAATATCGTGTCAAGCATGACCGCGACGGACAGGAACGTGTCGTCGCGGAAAGCGGCATTGTCGCCAGCACGGCCCCAGCCCCAGCCAGACTATTTCGTTGACGTCGCCACGCTCAGTGCGAAAGCGCATTCGGAAACCGGATCCATTCCGAAACGGGGCTAATCCATGAAGATCCGGGCTGGTTACGAGGTCATTTATGATTCGCCTCGCCCGACGCCCATGATTCTGATGTTGAGCCCGCACCCGTCCAGGCATTCGGACTTGCTTTCTCCACACGTGGTGGAGTTCGATCGACCGGTCAAGAGCTCCACCTACATGGATGGGTTCGGCAATCTTTGCACGCGCGTCCGCGCACCGGCAGGCCGCCTGACCATCTCCAGCGAGTTCACCATCCAGGATACCGGTCTTCCGGATGTGCTGTCGCCCGATGCGACACAGCATCAGGTTGAGGACCTGCCGGATGACGTCCTGGTCTATCTTCTGGGCAGTCGCTACTGCGACACCGACGAGATGTCGGAAATCGCGTGGGGATTGTTTGGTGACGGGCCAACCGGCTGGGCTCGCGTGCAGGCCATCTGCGACTACACCAATGCGCGCATCGTCTTCAATTACCAGCATGCCAGCTCGACCCGTACTGCCTCTGGGGGGCACCGCGAGCAGCGCGGCGTTTGTCGGGATTATGCGCATCTTGCCGTGACCCTCTGCCGTTGCCTCAACATACCGGCGCGCTACTGCACCGGCTTCCTGGGGGACATGGGCACCGAGCCTCCCTATGGACCAATGGATTTCGCAGCTTGGTTTGAAGTCTATCTTGGAGGCACGTGGCATACCTTCGACGCGCGCAACAATACGCCGCGGATCGGGCGCATCCTGATCGCTCGTGGGCGGGACGCGACTGACGTTGCCATTGCCACCACCTTCGGACCCTGCAGCCTCGCCGGCTTTACGGTGATCACGGACGAGTCGCCGCTTTGACGTGACAGCTGGGCGGGACGCTCGCACGATCCTGGGGTCCCACCAGTTCAACATCCTCCATGGTTTATTTTGGCAAGTTACGCGGAACGGCAGGCTGCGCCGATCAGGGCGTTAATGGCTCATCGGGGCATTGCGGCCAGACTGCTTCTACGGACATGTCGCAATCGGTCGCGCACATAGTTCGCGGCGCACGAGGGCGAACGCATCGCTGAAGGTGGGAAGCGGTTTGGATGCCGGGCGGCAACTCGACACCCCATCATTTGAGCAGGCCCATCAGGAGCATGAGTTCGGTGCCGGCACCGGCGTGAAGGCGCCGCCGTCACGGATCGCGCCGAAGGCTTTCTCGCCAAGCACGGCCGTGTCGAGCAGCGCATCCACCCCGCCGCGAGCCGCGCGCCGGATCGCGGCGGCGAAATCGTCGCTGCGTTCGACAACTTCGTCGGCACCGTAACCACGCACCAATGCGATTTCCGCGGCCTTTGCGTCGGCAATCACATGCAGCCCCCGCCGTTTTGCAAGCGCTATGACATAGTGGGCCAGCAACCCTGCCCCGCCACTGACTGCGAAAACCTGTCCTTTCTCAAGGGAGGCGATCTTCAACGCAAGAAGCGCGGTCAGGCCGTTCATCGGCAAAGTGGAGGCCTGCGCCAGGGTTGCACCTCCGGGTATGGGTACCACCGATGCAGCGGGCACGACGATCGTCTGCGCCTGCGCCCCGCCGTCGGGTCGTCGCGGCATGACGACGGCCATGACTTTCTGGCCGATATGAAGCCGCGACACATCGGCGCCAACCGACTCGATGATACCTGCCGCATCGACGCCGGGTACGACGGGCCAATCTTCAACGCCAGGGGCGGGATCGCGAAGGAGGATGTCGGTCGGATTGACCGCTGCGGCCTTCACGGAGATGCGAACCTCGCCGGCCAAAGGCGCGCGAACAGTGCGGTCCGCGACCTTGATGACGTCATAGCCGCCCTTGCGCGTGTAGGTGACCGCAGAGCTGGTCAGGGGCTGGGCTGTCGGGTGGTCGGTCATCGGGCCTCTCCATTGATGGGTTCGATCGTTGCAGCGCCCAAGACATCGAGCGCCGAGAGAATATCGTCTCCGAGCGATAGCTTTGCCGAAGCGATATTCTCCTGCAGATGAGACAGGCTTGTGGTGCCCGGAATGAGCAGGATATTCCGCCGGTGTGCGAGCAGCCAGGCCAGCCCGAGCTGGGACGGGGTCACCGCGATGTCGGCTGCGATCTCGATGACCCTCGTGTGACCCCTGACATTTGGCCAGCCGGGGTAACGGGCGCCACCGAGCGGGAAGAAGGGCACCCAGGCGATCCCATGCTCGACGCACAGGTCGAGCATGCCCTCATATTGGCGGCTCAGCAGGCTGTAGGCGCTCTGGACGCACACGAGGCCGGCGGGAATGGCGCGTCGAAGATTGCCCGGACTGGCTGCGCTCAACCCGATCGCACCGATCTTGCCCTCGTCGCGCAGGGCGATCATCACGGCAAGCTGGTCGTCGATGTCGACGATCTGATCGCCCTCGGCCACCAATCCGGGCGCGATATCGAGGCGGCGCAGATTGACGACGGGAAGCCTATCCAGACCGAGGCTGCGGAGATTGTCGTCCACGCTGGCTCTGATCTGCTCGGGACGCTGGGCCGGCTTGATCGGAGGCTTCGCGCCTGGATCGGGATCGGCGCCGACCTTGGTCGCGACCACGCTCCTCCGTCCGCGCCGCTCGGCAAGCACCCTGCGGATGACATCGTTGGCCAAGCCGTTTCCGTAGAACTGGGCCGTATCGATATGATCGACCCCCAATTCGATCGCCCGCGCAAGCAGGGCGAGCGCATCCGCGGGCCGATCGACCAGATGCTCAAGCTGCATGGCGCCGAAGCCAACCCGGGCCACCTCATGCGCGCTCAAGAAAGAATTGCCGGCATCCATGCCGGATGTCGTGGAATCGTGGGACATTGGCACTCCCATGCTACGAGCGCTTATCGGAGGATCCTCCGTTTGCAATGCTCTAACCGGAGGACACTCCGCCTGTCAACGCTGTCCCGACCACGCGCCGATGCAATCAAGAACCGCGAGCGGATCGTCGCCGAGGCGCGTGAATTATTCTCGGCCAACCATGCCAAGGTCTCGCTGGAAGCGATCGCGCGGGCGGCGGAGGTCGGGATCGGCACGCTGTATCGCCATTTTCCGTCAAAGGAGATGCTGGTCGAGGCGGTGTACCGGTCCGAACTGGATGCGCTCGACAGCGCGGCCGACGAGCTTCTGTCAGATCGTACGCCTGCTGAGGCGATGCGCCAGTGGATGGACAGTTACGCGAGGTTTGTCGCGGCAAAGCACGCGATGCATGACGCGCTCCAGATCGCGCTTGCGCCTCGCTCCAGCGAGGGATCCGAGATCCGGACGCGAATCACCGCAACGATCACCAAATTTCTGGCTGCGGGGTCGCGAGACGGCAGCATGAGCGGCAATGTCCGACCCGACGACATCACTGTGATACTCGCAGGGTCGGTGTTCGCTGCCGCCGCCTCGGTCGATCACGAGCAGATTGGCCGCGTGTTCGACCTTTTGATGACCGGCCTGCGTCCAACTTCGCCGTGAGGAACGTGACTGGTGGCCGCTGACGTGGCCATGCGCTACAGCGCTCCGCATGGCGTCACCGGTCACGAGGTTCCTGGACTGGGCGGCCGGGGGCGCGGGCGCTCTCGCCCTGCTCGGATCATTGCGTCTGCTGAAAATGCTGGGGCCGGTCCGCGCCTCGAACCTGGGCGGATGCATCGCCCGGACGATCGGGCCGTCGCTGCCGGTCTCGGGCATCGCCCACGCCAATCTGCGGCTCGCCCTGCCCGCGCTCGATGCCCGCGCACGGGCAGACATCGTTCGTGCGGTCTGGGACAATCTCGGCCGCACCGCCGCCGAGTTCGCGCATCTGCCGGACCTCGCCTGCACCGAAGCGGGCCCGGGATGGGAACTGAGCGGTGCCGAGGCACTCGTCGAAAGCCTGAGCCGCACCGGCGCGCAGGCCCTGTTCTTCTCGGGGCATTTCGGCAACTGGGAGATGATCCTGCCGATCGCGGGCCAGCTCGGCATCCCGCTGTCGGGCATCTACCGCGCCGCCTCCAACCGGCGGGTCGATGCCGCCATCCAGGCGGTCCGGCAACGCGCGCTGGCACCGCACGCGGCCATGTTTGCCAAGGGCGCGCATGGGGCACG
>CAXTCT010000017.1:0-16940 GCA_964242565.1 uncultured Acetobacteraceae bacterium
GCAGGCCGCCGTCGAAGGTCAGACTCATGTTCCAATGCAGCCCGATCCAGTGCGCGGCATATTCACACGCGGCGGCCAGCACAAGCAGTGCCCAAAGCCAGACCGGACGGGCATCGCGCACGCGCGGCCACACCAGCGGAAACACGAGGTACCCCGCCCATTCGGCGCTGATCGACCAGGAGGGGTAGTTCCACGCCCAGCGGTCGCTGAAGCCCCAGGCATGCACCAGGGCGAGATGGCGGACCAGTTCATCGACCCCGAAGCGGTCGGGCTCGCGCGGCGCCACCCCCAGCAACAGGCCGGAGGCCAGGAGGGCCATGAACAAAGCGACCGTGGCCAGGTGAACCGGGTAGATCCGCACCAACCGCTTGAGCAGGAACAGGCGGGACTCGATGAAATTGGTCGTAAAGCTGCGATGCGAGTACGCCAGCACGATGCCCGACAGGATGAAAAACCCGTCAACGCCGAGATAGCCTTCATGCACCAAGGTGCCGGCACGGCCGAGCAGGGGCGCATAATGATTCTGCAGATTGACGTGGTAGGTAAACACGCCCAGCGCGAACCATGCGCGGCAGCAGGTCAGATCAACGATTTGCTTCATGAACGATGGCGGACCCGATCACTAACGCCGGCGACCCCTTGATGGCTGCCTTTGATTGCCGATGTCGGCGAGGGTATGGCATGATGTCTTAACATCTTGCTAGCAGGACCAGCAGCCGACGTCTGCGGTCCGTCTCATTATTCCGGCACCACCCTCGAAGGCACAGGGAAATTTTCATGGCCTCGACCGGCCCAACCCGCGTCGCTTTGATGCTCGCACTCATGCTCAGCGGTTCCGCAACCGCTGCCTACAGCGCCGATTCGCACGACGGCGCGGATACTCCCATGCTCGATCCGCTGGTTCACAGCCAGGCGTCGGATCATTATGTCAATGGCCGTTATGACAAGAACGGCAGCTACATCCCGCCCCATTATCAGGCGGTGGCAAAGCCGCATTTTCATGGCTATTTCTTTAACAAGGACGAGGGCGGCGACAAGGCCCCGAAGACCAACTAAGCCCGGAGACCGGGAGGAATTACAAGTAGAGGGGGCTCAGGAGCCCCCCGTGCCCCTCATCCTTCGAGCGCCAGCGACCTCACGGACTTGCGGGATCGCGAGCTACCGGGCCAGGATCGTCCGGAAAGCAGATGCCGGGCCAGCACGACGCACGGGATGAAAGCCATCAGCCAGGCGATACGCGCTGCGTAGCGGCTCTCGACCCCGGACAAGGCTCCGGTGATCAGGGCGTTGCCGACCAAGGCCGCCAGCACCATCACGCTGATCCCGAACGCCAGCTGGTCGCGTCGGCCTGTCACGAGGACCGCCAGCAACCCGGCCAGTCCCAGCCAGGCCGCCGCCACATGCACGGCCGAGAACGGCTTGACGATGTCCACCAGCCGGCCCGTCTCCTGCCGAGAGCGGTCATAGGCTCCGATTTCGTGACGAAAAAACCGCGAGATCATGGGGCGCGGACCCTCCGCTCCGGCCCATGGCTCCAGCCTTTCGCCTGTCTTGATGGCGGCGAATTCACGCGCGCCGTTGCCAAGCGCCGCGGTCACGAAGCCTTCCGGGTCATGGGCGATGGCGCCACGGACGATGCGGCTCGCTTCCGGAGCCCAGGCCTTCTGGCCACCCAATTCGGACCAGAGTGACGGCTTGGTCCACAGCATCTTGTAGCCGCCCGGGGCAAGCTGGTCGCGATGGGCACAGATCCGGTAGTGCAGGGTCGGGCATGCGGCGTCGAGATATTCAAGGCCGGTCCCGTCCCCGATCATCCGCGCCGCCAGGACGATGCTGCCGAAGGGCGACACCGAAGGCAGTCCCAGGCCGATGAAGTTGACCGCGAAGACCATGGCCGCGGCGAGGATGGGCGCCGGCGCGAGGCGGCGGAAGGCCTGCATGGCGGCCTTGCGGCCACCCTGCCCCCACCGGACCGCACAGCCAACCGCCAGCAAGCCGAACGACAGCGGGATATGCGACTGGTGGATGGAGATCGCCCCAATGGCGAGCAGCAGGAGATAGGCCCGCTGCCAGCGTCCCAGCGCGCCGAACCCGAGCAGGCACAGCGACAGCACCACGACACCGGTCCACACATCGGCCATGAGCTGACCCACCACCCACGGCAGGCTGGTGAATATGGACAGCAGAACGCAGGCGATCAGGGTGGGCCAGGGTCCACGCAGACCGAATTGATGCAGCACCATCGACAGCAGGCCGGCGACGATCATGCCCTGGACCAGGATTGGCGTCCAAAGCGTGATGCGCCAGTCGGTGGCCAACAGGAAGATGCTGTAAAATGGCGGCGCGTTCCATCCGATATAATGCAGGAGGGCCTGCCCGATGTAATTTCCGGTATCGCCGAACACCAACGGAAATCCGTTCAGGAACGCTGGCCAGCAGAGGATCAAGGCGCTGATTATGATTGCGGCCGTCATGCCCGGCAGCGCACGCATGTTCAGATCGGCGTACACCCAACACCTCGTTTCAGCTTTCGACACGCACCAGGCGAGACCGGACAAACGTTTTCACGCCCCTGCCCGGAATGTCCCGAACCAAGCTCCGGGCCTTGCCCATTGCGCCCGGCTTCCGGTCCTCGGGTCAAGCCTGACGCAGGACAGGCTGCTGACCTGTCATGACGAGGTCGGGCGCCTCAGGCCTGGGCTCCCTGGCCTCGATGGCACCCCGGGCGAATAGCGCCGTCATCCAGGTGAATAATACGCTGGCCGTGGGCGCAATCAGGGTGTTGTCGGTAATCGACTGGACAGCGAATCCGACCATGATCAACCGCACGATGATCCGGTCCGACCGCGCCATGCCGCGGCTCCAGCGCCAGGTCCAGAGCGCCATGAAGGTCATGAGCAGCGCTATCCCGACATAGCCGCCTTCGCAGCCCATGCGCAGATATTCATTATGCGCCGCCGTCGTGCCGAGCAGCTTCGCGGTCAGGCTGTCCGGATCGACCACCAGCTTGCCGGTGCCCAGGCCCCAGCCGAACATCGGGGACCCCGCGAACACGGCTTCGAAAAAGGGCCAGATGATGTCGCGCCCGCTCAACCCCTCGGCATTGTTGCCGGACAGCACGGTGAGCAGGCGGATGCTGTTGGACGTGGCCGCAATGAGCAGCAGGATGGGCAGCATCAGCACGCCCATGAGCAGCGGAAACACGCGCTTGCGCAGCGTGAAGCCTTCCGACCTTATCGCAAAGAAGGCGACCGCGCCGACGACGACGGCGCAGCCGAGAGGCGAGCGTGCGCCCGATCCGAACAGGATCACGAAGTTCAGCACCAGCAGATAAAGGTAGCGGTTGCGTCCGGTCCGGTACAGCTCGATCAGGCACGCATAGAAGGCGGCCATCGCGAAACCGCCCAGAAAGGCCGGGAGGGTGGTGCCGCCCAGGCGCACCGAACCGCCCTCGTCGGGGAACAGGAACGGCCTCAGGCCGAGCAGGGCCATGACCGCCCCCAACCCGAGGATCAACGTCGGGACCCAGATCGCGGACTCGATCACGGCGGCGCACCAGCGGCGTGACAACCGGCTGAAGCAGAAGGCGAAGGGCGCCGCCGAGCCGATCAGCGTGCGCAAGCTGTCGCCGATGGTCAGGGTCGGATACAGGCCATGGCCCAGGCCGATCATGAAAATCAGCAGATAAGCAAAGCCGGGATTGAACAGGTCGATGGTCAGCCCGTAGCGAAGGATGCAGATCCCGACCAGTCCGAGCCCCGATACCTTGACCAGGGCGGTCGCGATGCTTTCCGTGCCGGCATGGATGTCGGCGAACCAGACTTCAGGCGTGGTTCCGGCGAGCAACACCCAGAAGGCGCACGCGGCCACCGGCAGCCGCAGGACGACGACGGCGATACAGCCCAGGATGCCCAGCGCGATCATCATCGTGATCTGCTGGGCGCCCATGTACGCGGCGAGCGTATAAAGCGCGAAGAACGCCACCCCGCCCCAGAGGGCGATGTTCGACGAGTGGTTCTCGCCGAAACTCCGCAGCCGTTGCGGCAGCCGGGACGCCTTGCTCACCCGACGTGCCTAATGCTGGTAATAGGGCGCGTAGCGGGAATGATAGGCTTCCGCATCGGTGTGGCCCGAGCGTGCATGGGCACGCATGTTGACCCGGGTCAGGGCCGCGCCGACGACGTTGGCCTGCGCATCCTGAAGCATCTCGTAGCAATGCTTGGCCACCTTGCGCGGCGTGGTCTGCCAGCGCACGCAGAGCAAGGTCGCCTCTGCGAGGCTTGCGACGATGCGCGCATCGGTCAGCGCAATCACCGGCGGCAGGTCGAGCACCACCAGGTCATAATCGCGGCGCAGGCGCTCCAGCAGCATGACCATGTTCTCGGACATGAACAGGGCATGGGAGTTGCTGCGTCCGGCGATCCCGGCCGGAATATAGTCAAAGCTGGTCAGCTTGTCGGTGTGGATCACGTCCTCGAGCGGCGCCGTGCCACTGAGGAACTCGAGCAGACCGGTCTTCTCCTGGATGCCCATCAGCTTGGCGAAGCTCGGCTTGCGGGTGTCGCACTCGACCACCACGATACGTTCGCCGGCCAGGCTGGCGGAGCGACCGAGGCAGATCGAGGTCGTGGTCTTGCCCTCGCCGGGACGGGCGGCGGCAATCGCCACCACCTTTGGCCGGCTCGCGCCAAGCCAGAGAGCCGCCCGCAACGAGCGAACCTGTTCGGCCCCGAGGGAGAATGGCTTCTGGACGAGATATTCCTCGATTCCGGCAACGCCCTCCTTCTCGCCGTCGATCTGTGGGATCTGCGCCAGGCAGTTCAGGCCGAGCACGCTGCGGACATCATGCCCGCTGCGGAATTTGCTCTGGGTCAGTTCGAGCAGATAGACCAGCAGGAAGCCGATGCAGAGGCCAAGCACCGCGGACGCCGGCACCAGTATCTTGGTCTTGGGGAAGGATTGTTCTGTCGGTGGCAGCGCCGCCGAGACGACCCGCGCATCCGAGGTCTCGATCGCGGCCTGCTGAGCCAGGCGCTGAATGCTGTCGAGCACGGTCTGCAACAGGTTGCGTGACGCATCCGCCTCACGCTGCATGGCATCGAGCGGAATTTCCGCCTGGCCGGCGTTGGCGACCCGCTCGCGGGCGTCGCGCAACTGCTCCTGAAGGCCGGCCACCTTGGCCCGTGCCGAGCGCACGGCGGCGTCGGACGCGGCCAGCACCTGGCCGGTCTCGGCATTCACCTCGCTGTTGATCACGCCGAGCTGCTGGCGCATCGAGATGATGGTCGGATGGTTCGGTCCGAGATGCGCCATCAGGGACTGCATCTGCGCCGATAACTGGTCACGCTGCGCGCGCAGGGCGACGACGCTGGGCGAGATCGCGGCCTGCGCCGAGCTGCCCATGCGTCCGTGCGCCGCACTGACCTGGCCTTCGGCCTGGGCCAGTTCGTTGTTCGCCTCGTCGAGGTTGGAGCTCAGCCGGCTGACCTCCTCGGTGACGAGGTTGCCGGCGATGCCGACGGTCAGGCCCTGGGTGGCGCGATAATTGGCGATCTTGTTGTCGTTGGCCTGGACCTGCTGCTGCAGCTCGTGCGCCTGACCCTCGAGCCATTTGTTGGCGTTGCGGACGGCGTCGAACTTCATCTGCAGCTGATCGGAAATATAGAGGTTCGCAAGCTCGTTCGCGACGTCGGCGGCCAGGGTGCGGCTTTTCGAGGTGAACGAAACCATGATGACATGCGACAGCCGCACGGCCTTGGCGACAGTGGCATTCTGGACGGCGACGACGACCGACCGATGCACATCCTCCGGGGTCGGCGGATGCTGCGTGTTGGCGGTGAGGCTATCTGCCGCCACCGGGAACACGGGATGGATCAGGAAGGCGATGCCACCCTTGATGCCGCTGGTGATGCCGTCGGTGATGAGACTTAAACTCGTCTTTGGACGCAGCGTGTAATTGAATTCGGGATTCTGTTCGAGATCGAACCGGTCGACGATACGCTCCGCCGCATGCAGGCTTTCCACCACCTCGACCTGGGTCGCGATGACCGCGTCCGTCGTGCTATCCGGGCGCAGGATGCTCTGCAGTTCCGTCTGGTTGTAGGAGGCCGGCTCGTAGAGGACCGACGCATCGGCCGTATAGAGCGGAGTGAGCTGCTTGAGGCCGGCCCAGGTGATGGCGGGCACCAGCAGCACGCATAGCAGCAGCACCCATTTATGCCGCCACAGGCTCCAGGCCGCGTTCGACAGCATCAAGGCCGCAACATCCCGCGAATTGGCGTCGGGTTGGCCACCGCGGTAGAACCGCTCGGATCCTGCTCCGGACGTATTGCCCGGTGCCACGTTCAGCATCATTCGGCTCCCCTTGAACGCGCGCAGACGAAAACATGTCTCTCCGGGTTTTCGCCCGGAAAAACTAACATAAGGTTATTTCACTAACCAAGCCTTTGGACAGCACGCGCACCGTACGCCGCGCGACCTTACCCATCGGACGATAAACCATTGCCACCGGATGTGCACCGTCTTTATGGTTAAGGCGATATGGTTTGTGGTGCGAAAGTGCCTTCCGTGCCACGTTCCACGGCGGCGGCGGCCTTGCTCCCGGCCCTCTGCGGATCCGCCCGGCCCGCCTCGAACAGCCTCTGGCCTAACCTGGAATGGTTCATGCAAAAAGCCTCGTCCGCTCCCGGTCTGGCGCAGGCAGACGCCGGATCGCCCTTACATTCTGTTACAGGCGCGGCTGTTACAGGCCCGGCTGTTACAGGCCCGGCTGTTACAGGATCGGCTGTTACAGGATCGGCTGTTACAGGATCGGCCAGAACCCGCACCCGGCTGACCGATCTGGATCGGGCCAAGGGAATGGCCATCCTGCTCGTCGTGTTCGGCCATCTGGTGCCTCAGGAGGACCCGGCGGGGGTCACCTGGTACGATCCATTACGGATCGCGATCTATCTGTTCCACATGCCGTTTTTTATGTATCTGAGCGGCTACGTCACTTTCCTGTCGGGCGCCGCGGCCACGCCGCTCAGCCGCTGGCGTGGCCTCGTGTTGCGTCGCGCGCAGCGGCTGCTATTGCCGTTCTTCGGCTTCGGCTGCGTCATCCTGGCGGCGAAACTGGTGGCCGTGCATGTCATGCATGTCGATAACGTGCCGCTCGACCTCGGCGCCGGGCTGGACAGCCTGTTCATCCACACCGCGCACAGCCCGGCGATGTCGGTCTGGTATATCGGCGTGCTGTTCGTCTACTCGGTGGCGACGCCGCTGCTGCTGCGTCCCGGCTACCGGCTTCCCGGCGCCATACCGGCGGAAGCGATGTTGTTGATGGTCGCGGTCGGGCTCTATCTGATCCACCCGCCGGCGATCGTCTATATGGACCGGGTCTGCCGCTTCTTCATCTTTTTCGTCACAGGCGGCCTCGCGGCTCGCGCCGGCGCAGGCTGGTGGTCGGTGCTCAATCGCTGGCACCTGCCTGCCCTTCTGGTGTTGCTGGCGTTGCTCGTGTTCGTGGGCGACGGCGGCGTGCAATTCGACTGGGCGCACGACGCCGCCGACCATTTTCCGTACAAGGGCTACATGCTGGTGGCCGGCCTGCTGTCGATGGTGGCGCTGCATGGGCTCGCACGTACCGTGACGCTTTCGCGCTGGTACTGGCTGACCTTCATCGGCAACATGTGCTTTGCAATCTACCTGCTCAACACCATCTGCCTGGGTCTGGCCAAGGGCGTGATGCTCAAATTCCTGTCCTGGAACGCTCAGGATTTCCCGGTCGTCGCCGCGGTGATGATGGCCGCGGGCGTATTCTGCCCGATCCTGATCAAGCGCTACATTCTGCGCCACATTCCTCCGCTGGACCGCATCACCGACTGAAACCTCCCCGGGCCCGGAGACGCTCGCGCAGCAGCAGCCAGAAGATGGGGGGATTGTCGAACAGGTAACGCCGTACGAGGCGACGCGGATCGGACAGCATGCGGTGCATCCACTCGATCCCCAGACGCTGCATCGCCCGCGGCGCACGCGGCACCACGCCGGCGAGGAATTCCAGACTGGCCCCGATGCACAGGCCGGTGCCGCTTGCCTTCCCGCAGGCCTGGATTGCCGCGGCCAGCCGCTCCTGACGCGGCGAGCCGACCGCGAGAAACACCAAACGCGCGGGATGGTCGCACACGAACTGCACAGCTCGGTTCATCTCGACAGGATCACGATCGAAGCCCATTGGCGGGTCGTAATGCGCCGGCGGGGCGATGCCGGTGTTGGCAACCAGGGCCGCGAGATGGGCCGCACGCAGGCCGATGATCGTGATCGCTTCGCCTTCGCCCAGATGCGACGTCAGCAACTGGCCGGTCAGGTCGCTTCCGGTGGTGACCGCGGGAGGCCGCAGGCCGATCATGCGGGCGGCCCGCGCCACAACGCGGCTGTCCAGCAGCCGCAACATCGCAGCCTCGTACAAGGGCAGCAGCGCCGGGTTGCGGGCCAGACGCACCAGGTGATCCGCATTCGGCGTCACCACGTATGAAAAAGCTGCTGATCCGGAACGTTCCGCGATCAGCCGTGCCGCCGCAGAAACGTCCAGATCGGCGAAGTCCAGTCCCAGCAGACGGAGCGTCCGCAACGGCAACGGTCGGGCATCCCGTTTGGTGAGACTGTTCAAGATCCGTACTCCGTATGGCCACCGCCATTTAACACGCCGCTGGCGCATGCTACAGTCATGTGCGGCTGTGGCAGAGGATTTGAGACGAGATGCTGTCGACGCATGGAAGACATGTCGGCGGACTCGCGGCCGCTCTGGTTCTGGCCCTGCTGGTACTGGTCGGGTCGGCGTGGTCCCGCGGCACCGAATATGACGAGGATTACAGCATCTTCATTGCGTCGGGCGCGCCACGCCCGGTTTGGCCGGCAGGCATCTTCACGCCGCGCGACGTGCGTCCGTTCTTCTCGGGCCACAGCACGCTGAGCGGTATTGCCACCGATCTGCGCCATACCGATGTGCATCCGCCGCTGTATTTCTGGTGCGTCGCGGCCTGGCGCGGCCTGTTTGGCACCGGATTGTTCCGGACCCGGCTTCTCTCCGTGCTGTTCAGCCTGCTCGCCCTTGTCGGCGTCGCGCGACTGGCGGCCCTGGCCGGCGCACCGCCGGTGGCGTCGGTTCTGCTCACCTTGGGCTGCTACGGCTTCACCTATACCGGCTCGATCGCACGCGGCTTCGCCCTGGCGCAGCTCTGCATGATCTGGGGCAGCGTGCTGATCCTGGTGGCCTTCCGAGGTCGGGTTGCCGCCATCGACAGCGGCACCGGCCTGCGCCGTGCCGGACACATGGCACTGGTCGCCCTTGCCGGCGGCGCGCTGCTCGGGCTGGCCAGCTTCTCGAACTATCTGGCCGCGTTCGGCGGTGCCGGGGTGCTGCTCTGGCTGCTGCTGAGCCGGACGCGCGACTGGCCGCTATGGCTCGCCGCGGGGTTGGGCTTTGCCGCCATCCTGCCGCTGGACCTGTTCTTCTTTCTCGCCCAGCGTGGCAGCCGCGTCGGACAGTTCCCGCCCTTCAGGCTGCTGCCGAGCCTGGCCCGTCTCGGCAAATACGCCAGCGCCAACCTGTTCGGCGGACTGCCTCTGTATCTGGGCCACATCGCCGGCATGATCCTGGGCGCGATCCTGGTGCTGGCGCTGGCCGGCCTGTTCGTCCTGATCGGCCTGCGCTGGTCGCGTATCGCAACACCCGGGATGCGATCGTTGCTGCTCATGGGCGCCTTGGCCACGCCCGTCGGACTGTTGCTGCTCGGCTTCGTGTTCAACAACACGCCGATAGAACTGCGCTACATTGCCTTCTCCACCCCCTTCCTGGCCGTGCTGCTGGCCGCCGCCTTCGCCACCCTGCCTGCGCCGGCGGGCACCGTCGCACTCTCGGTCCTGCTCTGCGTCCAGGCGCTCTCGCTGGCCGGGCTGATGACCCGACCGGAGACCATGCAGCCACAGGCCCAGGCTGCCCACGCGGCCCGACGGCTTGCGGGCGATGGCGCGCTGGTGCTGGTGCCCTACGGCAACGACGGCGTTGGCGTGCTGGCCGCCTTCGTCAGCGAGTCACCGGACGCGATGCGCATCCGCCATGTCGATCCGGGTGCGAGTGCGGCCAGCATCCGGACCGCCGCCGCATCGCAAGCGCGTGTCGTGCTGGTGCTGCTTGGCCTGGACGCGGACAGCCGGTCGGTGCTTGGGGTCATGCGGCAGGCCTTCGCGACGGACCCGTGCTGGAAGCGCGCCGCCACGGGTTTCGACGTCGTCGCGTTCGACCGCCGCACCGGGTGCATGAAGCCATGATACCCTGCGGTCATTCGATGGATGGAAGCTCACCCAGAATGCTCGAAACCTCCGCTTCCGGCCGTCCCGTCTTTTCCGTCGTCGTGCCCTGCTATAACGAAGCGCTCGGGCTTGCGGAGTTCCATCGCCGGCTCAGCGCGGTGATGGACGGGATCGGCCGCAGCTGGGAAGTTATCTACGTCAATGACGGCAGCGCCGACGCGACGTTGGTCTGCATGGAGGCGATGCACGCGACCGACCCGCATGTCGGGCTGATCAACCTGTCGCGCAATTTCGGCAAGGAGATCGCCCTGACCGCCGGCCTGGATCATGCGCAGGGCGAGGCCATCGTCGTGATCGACGCGGACCTGCAGGATCCGCCCGAAGTGATCCCGGCACTGGTCGCGGTGTGGGACCAGGGCATCGACATGGTCTATGCGCAGAGGCGCGCGCGCGAAGGCGAAACGTGGCTCAAGAAATTCACCGCCAGGCAGTTCTATGGCCTGATGCAGCGCCTCGGGGGTGTCCGGCTGCCGTCCAACACCGGTGATTTCCGCCTGATCAGCCGGCGCACGCTTGAGGCGCTGCTGCGGTTGCGCGAGCATCACCGCTTCATGAAGGGGCTGTTCGCCTGGGTCGGCTTTCCGAGCCAGGCGGTGCTCTACGACCGCGCGCCACGGCACGCCGGCAGCAGCAGCTGGAATTACTGGCGGCTGTGGAACCTCGCCGTTGAAGGCATCACCGGCTTCACCTTGATGCCGCTCAAGATCGGGACGTATCTCGGGTTGGCGGTGGCGGTGTTCGCACTGGGTTTCGGCGGCCAGCTGATCGTCCGGACCCTGCTGTTCGGCAATCAGGTTCCGGGTTATCCGAGCCTGATGGCCGTGGTGCTGTTCCTCGGCGGGGTGCAGCTGATGACCCTCGGCGTGATCGGAGAATATCTGGGCCGGGTCTTCAACGAGACCAAGCAGCGCCCGCTCTATCTGCTCGAGCGGGAACGTGGCAGCCAGGTTGCCATCCGCGCCAGGGCCGGTTCGGCCTGACGCCCGATCAGAGGCCGAACTTGACGTTCAGCAGAATGATGCTCTGTCCAAACGAGCCGCCGGTATCGTCATGCTGGATATACTGGTAGCTCAGGGCCGTCTGGATGTTGCGGTTGATCAGGTAGGTCACGCCGAGCGCGCCGCCGTAGATGGTTTGCTGGCTGTTCGAACCCTGGTAGTTGGCCTTGTCGAGATGTGCGCTCGCCTGCAGCAGGATGTTTCGATACAGCTCGTGATCGATGATGGCACTCACGCGGTCATAGGTGTAGCCGGTCACCGTGTCGGTGGTCGCATCCTCGATGGTCCGGGCGTAACGCGCCGTCACCGTGGTCAGGCCGGTCGGGTTCCAGATTACGTCGGCTTCGGCGATCGGGGCGCCCATGTTGCTTGTCCTGCCGCGGAAGAAGCGCTCCTGGTAGCCGGCGAGCGCGCGCAGGGTGATCGCCCCGGTCAGCTCGTAATCCAGCCCGGCCAGCACGGTGGCGCCGGTTGAATTGACGACGCCGAGGTCGACCCGGTTGCCGCCATGGATGTAGTCATTATAGTTGCCGTTGAAGACGATGACGGCATCGCGGTTCGGCTGGAACTCGTAGCGTCCGATCACACCGCCCTGAAGGATATTGCTGTCGCGCAGGGTCTGGTCGAAAGCCGCCTCGGAGTTGAGCGGCACGTTGCTGAAGTCGCCGTGCGCAAAACGGAACAATTGATAATCGACGTTGGGCGTGACCGTGAAGCGGCCGAACACGGTGTTGTAGCTGGCCCTGAAATCGGTGACGGTGAAATTCAGCGGCTTGACCAGGTCGATGGTGTTCATTCCGTTGTTCACGCCGATATCGTAGGGCTCCTCGTTGGCGCTCAGATAGTTGACCGAGAGATCGAGCTGGTCACGACCGAGATCGAGACTTCCGCCCAGGGAGGCGTTGTAGTCCGTGTGGCTCAGCCGCGGCACGTCGAAATACCGGGTGTCGTTGACCCCCGCGGAGAAGCCGATACTGTTGCGTGACCAATCCGAATTGACCGAGACCGAGCCGGAACTGTTGAGCTCGCTGCTGCCCTGTCCTTGCGTGGCGCCGCCGACGACGTTGCTGTTATAGCCCGCCTGTTCGTCGAAGCCGGGCCGGATGATGAAGGCGCCCTCGCGTATGCCCTGCGCGTTATATTCCGGCCTGAGCCGCGAGCGGACCGTGACACCCTCCTCCTCCGCGGCGCCGGGAACACCTTGCGGAAAATAATTGTCGAGTGGCAGGCCGGGGCCGAAATAGGTGTTGAGCGGCGTGACCGCGTAGGCGGGAAGGCCCGCCAGCCACATGCCCGAGACAGCCAGCACGCCGAGCCGTTGTGCTGCCAGAAGTCCGGCGCGCCGATGGCTGGCGCCGCCATGGCCGGCAGCGCGATCATTGGCGCCGGCCCGGTTCATCCGGCTTGCGTGCTTCGGCATACTCGATTTCCCCAACCCGGATCAGTGTGCGACGTAACAAATTCTGCTCTTCTTGCAAAGCAAGCGGCCGATCTTCCGGGCCGGAAAGACCCAGGCGTATCATTCGAGCAACAACGGCCGATGCCTTCCAGCGGGGCAGTTGCCTGCCGGAGCTGCGCAGGCCGTAGGCATTCGTTTCACCGGCTCTCGCTCGCCCCGCTCGCGATGCGGCCGGGAATTCGCCGCACCCATGTCCGCGTCCGCCGAAGCCGCGCCGCAGCGCGGCCCGAGCCAGTAAAGCAGGCGCGGCAGCAGCATGCGAGCCAATATGCCTCGGTGGTCGTGCCGAAGATTAAAGCGTTCACGGGATAAATAAGTCTATATTTTGGGCATTTGGCTAATCTCTAGTCTCATAGATTGATGCAAAACTGTCGCAAGACACGTTTTTGTACGCGACCTGAGCATAATTGGCTTGATCCCGATTGCTCTTCTGATCGAGTTCAGGTGATTGAATGCGCCTCCAACAGGGGTCGAAGATGGAGATTACGGGATGAGAATGAAGAATGCGGGCTTCCGACGCTTGTTGCTGCTGACGGCGTGCCCGCTCGCCGTTGCCGCCGGAACCATCCCGGCCGCGGCTCAGGCGGTGGCGACACCGGTCGATACCGCCCAGCCGTCTTCCACCGCCGCCACGCCCCGTAGCCAGGCCCCGAAGCCGATTCGAGCACCGAAGGCGACCGCTTCCAACGCGGCCGGACCCGGCAACGGCGAGTCTGTGATCGTCACCGGCACACGCAGCCTCGGGCGCAAGGCCCGCGACAGCACCAGCCCGATCGACGTGGTCACGGCCGCCGCCTTGCGTCGCACCGGCCAGCCCAATCTGGCAGAGGCCCTGGTGCGCACCGATCCCTCGATCAACGTCAACGCGATGGGTGCCGACACCGCCGACCTCACCGCCGCGATCGTGCTGCGCGGCCTCAATCCCGACGACACGCTGGTGCTGATCGACGGCAAGCGCCGGAACGGAACCGCCAACATCTCCGCCGACGCGGGGCCCCAGCAGGGCGCCACCCCGGTCGATCTCAACATGATCCCCGCCGCCGCGATCGACCATATCGAGGTCCTGCGCGACGGCGCCGCCGCCCAGTACGGATCCGACGCGGTCGCCGGCGTCGTCAACATCATCATGAAGAAGACCGACCACGGCACCAGCGGCAGCGCCGAGACGGGTGCGGATGCCTATAACGGCGATGGCTGGCTGTATCAGCTCAACGCCGACCAGGGCGCCTCGTTCGGCAATGACGGCTATGTCCATCTCGGCGGCACGATGTACCACGCGGATCATTTCACCGCCCCCGCGATCGACGTCCGCACCGGGCGGGACGACAACTACATCAACGGCCTGCCCGAGGAGACACGCGAGACCTTCAGCGCCGAATTCGGCGCGACGCTCGTCCAGGGCGTGCAGGGCTACGGGCTGATCACCTACGGCCATCGCCATGCCGAGGGCTACGAGAATTATCGCCTCCCCAGCGTGCTTCCGGAGATCTATCCCGAAGGCTTCTCCCCGATCGAGACCGACGAGGAAAACGAGTATTCCGCGACATTGGGCGTCAAGGGCGACGATTTCCTGGGCTTCCGCTGGGATCTGAGCTCCACCTACGGGGCCGACCAGCTCAATATCGGCAACAAGGACACCGCCAACCCGGCCCTGTACGAGGCAACCGGCTTCACGCCCACCCAGGCGCTGGCCCAGAGCATGCGCAACGGGCAATGGACCAACAATCTCGATTTCTCCAAGCCGGTCAGCCTTTTCAATGTCCCCCTCACCTTCTCATTCGGCGCGGAGGAGCGGGTCGAGACCTACAAGATCGGCGCCGGCAACATCGGCTCGTACGAACTCGGCGGCACGCAGGGCTTCGCGGGGCTGTTGCCCGCCAATGCCGGAAGCTGGAACCGCGACGTCTGGGCCGGCTATCTCGAAACCGATATTCATCCGCTGCCGAAATGGGACGTCGACCTCGCCGGGCGCTTCGAGCATTACACCGACGTCGGCAACACCGAGAACGGCAAGCTCTCCAGCCGCTATGATTTCACCCGGCGGATTGCGGTGCGCGGCACGATCAGCACGGGCTTCCGCGCGCCGACGCTGGCCGAGGAGCATTTCAGCGCGCTGAACGTCTCGCCGACCGGAGCAAGCGGCGATCTCGCGGTGGATTCAGAAGCCGCCCGTCTGATCGGCGCGGTGCCGCTCAAGCCGGAACGTTCGACCAACGTGAGCGGCGGCATCGTGCTCCAGCCGATCAGCAACCTCAACATCACGTTCGACGTCTACCAGATCAACATACGCGACCGCATCATCGGCGGCGGCGACTATAGCGGCACGGCCGCCGAGAATGCGATCCTGGCCACGGGCGCCCAGCTTCCGGCGGGGATCGGCGCGAACGACATCTCCGCCTTCTATTTCTCCAACGGCGCCAGCACGCGCACCCAGGGTGCGGATCTCAACGTCACCTATTTCAGCGACTTCCGTGACTATGGCACGGTCAACTGGAGTGCCGCCCTCGACCTGAACCGGACACGGATCCATCATGTCGGACTCGACACCAACGGCAACCCGCTGCTGAACGCCGAGGGGATCGGCTACCTGACCACCGCCTTCCCGCGCAGCAAGCTCATCCTCGACGCGTTCTGGAAGCTCGGGAAGTTCGACGTGAACCTGCGCCAGACGCGCTACGGGCAGACCACCAACGACCTGCAATACGAGGATCTGGCGCCGGCCGCCCTGCAATATTCCACTTCGACCTTCTACGAGTTCAAGAATACGCCGCGCTGGCTCACCGATCTCGAGGTCGGCTACAGCATCACGCCACACTGGCACGCCGCCATCGGTGGCAATAATCTCCTCAACATACGTCCGCGCCGCACACCCGCCGATGTAGCCTATCTCGGCGTGCAGTATTACGATCAGAATTCCGATCAGGCACCGATCAACGGCGGCTTCTATTACGGCCGGATCAACTTCACCTTCTGACGCGGAGACCCGTGGCCGGAGGCGGAAGCTCCGGCCACATCTCAGTACGGCAGATGCGCCTGATCGGGATCCATGCTGAATTTCCACTGACGGCGTGGACCTGCCATGACGTTCAGATAATACAGATCAAAGCCGTGCGGCGCGCCGACCGGATGATAGCCCTTCGGCACCAGCACCACGTCGCGATCGGCCACCGCCATGGCTTCGTCCAGCGATCCGTCCCTGGTGTATACACGCTGCAGCGCAAAACCCGAGCCCCGTGCGAGGCGATGATAATAGGTCTCCTCGAGATAGGTCTCGCGGGGATAATCGTCGGTGTCGTGCTTGTGCGGCGGATAGCTCGACCAGTGGCCGCCGGGCGTGATCACCTCGACCACCAGCAAGGTCTCGGCGGACGCGGTATCGGGCAGGATGTTGCGTATCCGCCGGGCATTGGTGCCGCTGCCGCGCGTGATTTCGCCCGCCTCGTCCGGCGTGATCACCCGGACCGGCAATCCGCCCTTTGCCGGAGAGGAACATATCGCAAGCTCGACCGGTGTCTCGGCCACGACCCGCCACGGCGTGCAGGGCGGCAGATAGACCGAATACGCGCCCCCGTCGAACGGGCTCATGCGCTCACCCAGCACGCCGCAATCTCGTGGTCCGGCAATGATGCGGGCGCGTCCGCTCACGAGCACCAGGCAGAGTTCGCGCCCGGGATCCTCGCCGCCGGCAACCATGCCCGGTGCCAGGTCCCGCGCCTCGAACCCGACATAGTCCCAGCCCGCGGAGGCGGGCGTGATGCGCTGCACGACACCCTCGGCATCGGCCGCGTGGGGATGGATCAGCAGGCGCGACATCAGCGCGCGCCGGCCGCGGCCAGGTAGCCGACGAGGTTGCGAAAGCCGAGCGTCGCATACCGCAGCGGGTTGGCCTTTTCCGGGTCCTGCTCCGCTTCGACCACCACCCACCCGGAATAATGCGGCAGATTGCGGAACACCGACACGAAATCGATGCTGCCGTCGCCCGGCACGGTGTAGACGCCGGCGATGACGGCATCGAGAAAACTCCAGCCCTGCGCATCGGCTTGCGCCTGGATGTCGCGGCGGGTGTCCTTGCCATGCACGTGGCCGATTCGCGACGCGTGGCCCGTGGCGAGCGCCGCCGGGTCGGCGCCGCC
>CAXTCT010000018.1:0-16848 GCA_964242565.1 uncultured Acetobacteraceae bacterium
GCGAGCTACGTGCGCGGCCTGGTCGCCTATGCCCGCGGCGACCAGGCCGGAATGGTTGCGGCCCTCGCGGGCTTCGGGCAGCCGAAAAAGCCCGGCGGCGACTGGCACGACGACTGGCACGACGATTGGCAGGCCGACCATGACGAGCTCACCGCGCGGCTGGATTTGCTGCGCGGCCGATACGGCCAGGCCGCCATGCTGGCGCAGCGCTCGGCGGACCTCCATCGCGCGGACCTGGATTATCGCGACATGGCCGACATGCTGGCCCTGGCGGCGCAGGCGGCGCAACGGGCCGGTGCGCCCGGGGAAGCCGCCGACCTCTATCTGCAGGCCGGTGAAAGTGCCGCCGCACGCGGGGATGCGGCCTCGGCGGCGCCCTGGCTCCGTCTGGCGCTGATGCCGGGCGCCGAGCCCGCGACCCGGCACGCCGCGCAAACCACCCTGGCTGGTTTGCTGAACATCAACCGCTGACCGGGTTGCCGCGCTGCGGGTCGGTGTCGACCGACTGCGACGTGAAGCGCACGAACAGCGCGACGATGCTGCCGCCGGCCGCGCGCAGGAACAGGGCGCCATCGCCACGCACGCGGTTGTCGTCGGCGAAATTGCCGGAATTGCCCTGCATCATGTGGATGTCGTGCACGCCCTTCTCCGGCGAGAAGCCGAAGGTCTGGTCGCTGCCCGGGCCGCTGAAGAACTCGCCGAACGCGAGCACGACGGAAGCCGGATCCGCTGTCGCCACCGCGATCCGCGCATCGAGAAGCGGTGCCAGCGCCCCGTTGCCGCCGACCGGGGGCACCGCCACCATCTTGTCGAGCGGGAACAATCCGTCCCGGAGGTAATCGAGCCCCTGTCCGTCCGGACCGGTGGCAAGCGGCGTGAAGCCGGGCGCCCCGGCCGCCAGGGCGGCGAGGTCGGGACGGGTCGCATGGCTGAAGGCCGGGTCCAGATAGGCCAGCACGTCGCTGCCATCGACCGAGCGCACATTGACCGCGATACGATACGCGCCGTCGGCCTGCACCAGGATCTCGTAATGCGGAGACGCCCCGCCGCCGAATTCGCGTCCCTGAACCACATGGCCCACCAGCACGCCATATTGGCGTGCGGCATCCGCGGGCTTCATACGGCGATGGGTCATGCTCCGCTCCCTGGCACGCGTTGAAGAACCTATCAGGCGGCGTCGTGGGACAACACCGTTGATGAAGCCGCGAGGCTGAAGCTTGGCCCGGCCTGGCGGCATGGTTCCAAGGGGCTCTGGCCGGATCCGGATGCCTCGGCTACCGGTTGCAGGCGCACGCGCGGGGCTATGGGAGCAGGCGAGATGACCGGTCGATGGGCAATCGGATTGATGACGGGCACCGTACTCGATGGCCATATCGATGTGGCCGCGATCCGAAGCGACGGCGAGGCCATTGCCGAGTTCGGTCCCTGGACGCTGGCCTCCTATAAGCCCGCCTTGCGCGAGCTGATCGGGCAGGCGGTGCAGGCCGCGCGCGCCTGGCGGTTCGAAGGCCCGGAACCAGCCATATTCGAGACGGCCGCCATTGCCCTGACCGAGGCGCAAGCGGAGGCGGTACGCAACTTCCTCGGCGAGAACCGGCTCGCCGCTTCCGACATCGCCGTGATCGGGTTCCATGGCCAGACCGTGCTGCATCGCGCGCCGACCGCGCTGCGTCGCGGCGACACCCGCCAACTCGGGGACGGCGCGCTGATGGCCCGGACACTCGGCATCGACGTGGTGCATGATTTTCGCACCTCCGACGTGCGCGCCGGCGGCCAGGGCGCGCCCCTGGCGGCGGTATATCACGTGGCCTTGCTGCGTCATGCCGCCCCCGGACAGGCCGGCGCGGTCCTCAACCTCGGCGGTGTCGGCAACCTGACCAGCTGGGACGGCGGGGACGAGGTGGTCGCGTTCGACACCGGCCCCGGGAACGGACCCTTGAATGACTGGATCGTCCGGCACGGACTGGGCGAGATGGACCGTGACGGCGCGGTGGCCGCCCGAGGCAGGGTCGACGAGGAGCGGCTGCAGCGTCTGCTTTCGCATCCCTGGCTGCGTCAGCCCTACCCCAAGTCGCTCGACCGTCATGACTTCACGGCAGCCATGGCGGACGGGCTCGGTGTCGAGGATGGCGCCGCGACGCTGGCCGCCTTCACCGCCGGCTGCGTGGCCCGCGGCCTCGGTCTGCTGCCGTCGCGGCCCGCGCGGATGGTCGTGTGCGGCGGCGGGCGGCACAATCCGGTGATCCTGCGCGAGATCCAGGCGCGAAGCGGCATGGAACTGGTGCCGGCCGACCGGATGGGCTGGCGCGGCGACGCGATCGAGGCGGAATGCTTCGCCTTCCTGGCGCTGCGCCGCTTGCGCGGCCTGCCGATCAGCTTTCCCCTCACCACCGGTGTGCCCGCGCCGATGACCGGCGGCCGGATCAATCTTGCCCGGAAGGCAGCATCGTCGGCGCCGCCAATGGGCGATACTGGACAAGGGCGGCCTCCTGGCGCCACGATACCCCATTGAACGCGAGGCAGAACATGGTCGAGCAGGCTTCCACACGCGGGCTTCCCGCGAGGCATGAAGCCACGGCGCCGGTGCCGACGATCCGCCGGATCGGCACGGCCGACCTGCGTGCCGCGCTTTCTCTTGGCTGGAATGATTTCCGCGCCGCGCCGAGCCAGCTTTTCTTTCTGTGCATCATCTACCCGGTGGTGGCGCTGGTGTTTTGGAAATTCACCGCCGGCCACGGCCTCGTGCCGGTATTCTACCCCCTCGTTTCCGGCTTCGCGTTGATCGGACCGATCGCGGCGATCGGTTTGTACGAGATCAGCAAGCGGCGCGAGGACGGCCAGCCGGCGAGCTGGCGCAACTGCTTCGACGTGCTGCGTTCTCCGGTGCTCGGCTCGATCATCCTGCTCGCCCTCGGCCTGATGGTCATCTTCGTGCTCTGGATCGCCATCGCCGAGACCATGTACCAGGCCGTGTTCGACGATACGCCGTTCAGCCTGATCGCGGATTTCCTGGCCGTATTATTCACCACGCCGGGCGGCTGGTTTCTGATCATCTGCGGCAACCTCGTCGGCCTGGCCTTCGCCTGCGTCGTGCTTGGCATCAGCGTGGTGTCGTTCCCGATGATGATCGACCGCAACGCCGACGTGGCGCTCGCCGTGCGCACCTCTCTGCGCGCGGTGGCACGGAACCGGCTGGTGATGGCGCAATGGGGCCTCATCGTGGGCGCGATGGTGACACTCGGATCGGTTCTCCTGTTCGTCGGCCTGGCCGTCGTGCTGCCGGTCCTGGGTCATGCGACCTGGCATCTTTACCGCAGGCTGGTCGCCTCGTGACGCAAAACACCGACGATGGGTTGCTCAAGCATCCAGTCGTCGTGCCTGCGATTAAAGTTTCAAGTTGCACCGGTTTGACTCCTACCATCGCGTCCATATCTTGTTGGTCGCATCGTAGATGAACGCTAAGGGTGTTGCCGGCGCGATACTCATTGACGCTCCGGCAATTGCGGTCCCGCTTGCTGGTGCCATCAGCGTCAGCGCCTTGACATTGCATTCGGAGCTAATGTGAAGGAATTGGTCATTCACGGGGCTTGCGGGAAGCTTTAATGTCCCAGACGCCAGCGTCCCATTACAGTTGAGTATAATCCCGGTACCGGTTGCGGGAAGTTCCACGGAGAAGCCGCTTGCCAGTCGACTCGTAAGGCTGATGGAAGTGTCGAGAACACCGTTGGAAGCCGTGATCCTGCCCGCGAAGCTTGACTGCCCAGTCTCCATGAACATCCCCTTGATTGTGGTGTCGCCAATGAAAAGAGTTTCTCCGCTGTGCATATACGGCGCATTCGGGGTAATGTCCGACAGCAGATTTCCACAAAGATTGGCTGTGACAGTCGGCCGGACAAGTCCTGTGCCTCCCGTTTGATCGAGGTAACATTTTTCTGGAATAGTCGGCACGGTAGAAATCAGGTTGGCGCTGGCGCCGACCGGGCCAGTCAGGGCCATGCCGAAGTCGGTTGGTCCAATCATATTGTTCGATACAATGCTTCTGTACGCGCCCTGCACATTATATATATTTATTCCGACTCCTACATGGCCAGACTTAAGCGTCGAAATATTTGGAAGATTGATCATTATGTTGTTTGTCACGATTGACGCGTAAGTCGCCGCGAGTGAGATCCCGAACCAGTTCACGCCTGCCACGGGCTGCCCATCGATGATCTGGTTTCCGGTAACCTGGACGCTTCCTACATTACTCGTCCATACGCCATCCGTAGTGACCGACATCCCTGTGTCAATTACCGCCAGAGGACCATTGAATCCCACGCCGCATGTGGAGCAGTCCCAGTGGACGCCATGGGCTACAGCGGTGATGCCACCGGACGTGATGCTGACGCCTTGTATATTGTTGCCCTCGATCGAGTAACCATATTGGCCGCCGACGATGAACTCGTTGAGTATCTGGATCGTCCCGGTGGCGTTGCCACTGAACTTGTTAGCGGGCGACGTCGAGATGATCAGCACGTCCTTTTCGGCTCCTTCTCCATAATCGTAATGCGTAATGAACCCATCCTTGATGATGACGTTCTGGACGTCCTTAAGAAAGATATCTGAGCGCCAGCCCTGGGCCGGGTTTCTGACTCTTCCGTAACTATCGGTGAGCCACTGCCCGCGAAAATCGACCTGTTCGATCAGGCTAGGGACGGAAGAAAGTCTACTTGTCTCTGATGGACTTGGCCCGACGACAGCGACTCCGTGTCCTACAGCAGACCCGCCAGGGCTTGTCTGCACAATGGACAGGTATCTTAAAGTAATCGCAGCACCAGGGTTGGCGGCCGTCCGGGCAGCGACGCCGCCTGCCGGGACGTTGAAGACAAATCCGTCTGTGCCGGATGTCTGGACAATCTCTGTCGTGTGCATTCCGGCGCCCCGGATCGCAATGGCACTATTGACCTTGAGGTTTACTATGATCGCACCGCTGATCATGCAACGGCCGGCCGGGATCTCTATCGTCGCTCCACCGTTGGATCGAGCCCGCACACCCAGTGCCAGTGTAACGGCAAGATTGATCGCGGTAGTATCATCGGATACCCCGTCACATTTCGCGCCGTAATCCCGTACGTTTATCACGTCGCTTAGCCTATCAGAGGGGCTACGCAACGTCGCACTGCCAATCTCAGCCTGTTCAACCGGGCCTTTTCCCGCCAATCCTTGTTGCCGGGCAATTGCAGTTTTCACGTTACCGCTCGCCCAGTTTAGAACTCCATATGCTAAGGCGCTTGCTGATATCAGCAATCCTGCAAGCGAGATAACCGCGAGCTTGCGTACCATGATTTGGTTGTCTTCCCGTTCCACGCTGAGCCTCTCCAGGTGCCGGTAGCAGCGAAGTCTGGATCGGCGATACGAGGCATCGCCGTATCAATCGTTCAGGCAGGATTTGCAACGGATGACCGCGGTTTTGAAGATTGCACGACACGCTCCTACCTGTTCCAGTCTCGATCCCAAAGCTCCTGCGCTTCCCGGACTCAAGTTCGCGGCTTCAACGTTCACGCTCCGCGAAGGCGCGCCAGGCATTCCGGCAGAGATCGAGCCAGGTCCCTGGTTGGAATCTTTGGGCATCAATATGCGGTTGATCCGAGTAGCCACGGAGAAGGTCGGGTCCAATCCACTCAACTGAACCGGGCGGCCGTCCGTCAACGGCCCGTGTCACCCAAAAGAGCTTATTACGGCTCCTGCGATTTAGAACAGCGTGGAAGGCAAACGCCTCGTTGACGTCCTGCCGCTTTACGTCCTTCAAGAGCCAGATTTTCTCGCCATCCTCCAGATCCTCGAAGAATTTCCGTCTAAGGTAGCGCAGTTTCTGTTCGTTCTCGCGTTTCGCTTCCTCTTCAGGCGCGTCTGCAGGTCCACGCCATGTATGGAACCCGAACCCGAGTTTCGGATCATGCATCAGAAACTCGTCGATGATCAGACTCGGCTCGCCCGGGCGGTAGATGTGGGCGATGCTACGGTTAGCTGAAAGCGATCCGGGATCACCCAGGCCCTTCAGGTCGCTCTTTAGAAGATAAAGAAGGTTCGGCAAGTCGACAGTTCCTGCAAAACGAAAGATGCCCAGTGGCTCGACGCCGAAATAACGCTGCACAAAACCGAATTCGCAGTCATCGCCCAGGCTTTCGAACGAGGTCATGAGCGGGCCAAAATCCTTCTCGCCTGCCGGGTCGGGGTCGGCCAGGTTCGGATGTTCGATTTCTGGCACTGGCGGGCCGATCTCAACTGCCATGGCTCCGAGATGAAAGGCCAATATTTCCGGCGAAGGCTGTGGCAGACTGTCAAACGCCAGGAGTAGGTTGGGCGAAGCCAGTGCCTCTTTGGGGATCCAGAAATCCATGAAGCTGCCGCTCAGCTTGACCGGTCCAATATCGGACTGGCCGATGGTCCACCCGTTCGCGGAAACGCTGAGCAATCGGAGGTGATTGGTGCCGTGAATTTCAAGTTTCAGCCTTGCGTGCATGGGTCGATATGGAAGATCGAACTTGACAGTGGCACGGCCGGTGGCAGGACCACACCGGCCGTTCATGTCAATACACCAGCCGGCATGCAGACGTTCCAGCGTGAAGTTCTGGGAATGCCGATCTATGCGTTCAACCAACCTCATCTCGCTGACCGCAGGTATAGCGAAAGCTGCCGCCAGTGGTGCCAGCCGATGTGGTTCGTACGATGGCCCGACCATAGGTGAATTTGTCATTACATCTTCGACCAGGCGTCCAAGTGCCGCATCGAGGCCGGCCGGCTCGACTCGGAAGTTCGCATAGAAGGCGACCTCTCCGGGCTCGTCCGTGACCAGAGCCGCTTCGATGAAGCGAAGTGCGGAAGGCGTCTCCATGAAACGTGGAGCATGATAGATTTTGACGTCACCATCCGAATGATCAAGGTTATGGCGATTGGTAAGCACCAGTCCCGGGAGGTTACAGACCCAACGGTACTTCGCCAGACCGGCGCCCCAGAGACCTACGAAGAAGCGGCAACGCTGCGCCCAGAAGATACTGGACGCCACCGGCATGCCGACGGTCCCGACGATCCGCACGTCCCTTTCATGAAAATGACCACGCAGCGCGACGACGATCTCGAGTTCCTCGATGATAGCGGGCCGACGGCCAACTGGCCCGAACCCGCCATAGTCAGTCGACGGATCGCCGCCAACGCGGGCATTCGTGCCGTCCACAACCACGACCAGCGGACTAACACGCGCGAGGAGACTGCGTAGGATACCAACAAAAACGTTGATGATATCCGGCATGGTCCGATTATGCACACGCAAGCCCAGCAGGACGAAGATCCTTCCTTCAGATGCCAGATGATCCGCGTAAGTCGCATCGCCCCGCACCACGGCGTTTCGTCGCGCGAACGCGGCAATATGACCAGCCAGCGAGCGGGAGACATAGTCATCGTAGGCACTGATCAGGGTGAGGTGATGGCGATAGACGTAAGGGGCGATGTCGGTGTTATGTCCGGAGAGACGATGCACGCGTCCCGCATATTCTGGCATGAGCTCTTCAACCGGACCATAGACTTCGGCACCTTCTTCCGAATTCTGGACATACACTAACGGGAGTCGGTCGATTTCGACTGCGCGGCGGATACGGTCGAGCCCGGTGAGTTCATTCCACAGCACATGGCCCATATGGAGACCGGGATAGGGCGTCATGAAGTTTGCGGTCCGTTTCGGTGCATCCAGATACCCGGCGATCAACGGCGCGTTTCGCATAAGTTCATCGAGCAGGCTCGGCATTCGGCTGGCTGAAAGGCCGCTGTCGTGCCTAGTGATGGTGCAATTCAAAATTGGGATAAAGATTTCCTTCTGGGAGATGGTAGTGGTGTTGCAGAGATAGAATACGAGATCAGCAGCGATATCGACGAAGCGGTAAGCCATGAAGCGGTGCTTCACCACGATGCTGACGTCGGAATGCAGGGGCCGTCCGTCGACCAGTCCGGAGATCGTGTAGTGGCCGTCCCGGACGAGATCGAGATGGTCCAGTTGCAAATCGCGGCTCAACACGGACTGCACTGCGGCGAGATCGAGCGTCATGCCTCCGGTCTGTCCTCCAGCCAAAGCCGGAAGCTGTAGGCTGCCCGCTGTCGGACCAGAGTCTGCAAGCTCAATCACCACGGCTTCCGGGACAAGCTGTTTGAGGCAACGTTCCAGAAGACGACGTCGTGTCGCGATGTTGAGGCTTGCGAACTCATGTCTGTCGGTTGACATCTGCGGTCGTGGCGAAACCAGCAACCCGTCACGCAAGGCAACGAGCGCCTCATAAGCGCCTTGCATTATCGTGTCATGCTGGTCGTCCGGCAACATGTCGATGCTGTCATGAATATAGGTCAGGTCCGGATTGAAGAACCACGTCGCCTCATGGCCGGCGACGTGCCGCAGTTCCAGCAGCAGCACGGATCCGAACGCCTTATGCAAACCCACCGGCTGCCAATCCGGTTCGAACCGTGTCAAGGGAATGCCGTCCTTGAACAGCACCCTCCGGCCGCCGTCCGCCCGTTCGAGCTGGTAGAAGCCATCCACATGCACCACGGTCAGCATCAGACGCCGCCACGCTTGGATGGCAGCATTCCCGCGTCGAACCGAAGAAAGCGGATGTGGCACTCACACCACACGAGATGCGGCCTCCCACACGGACTGGTTGTGTTGTGACTGAAGGAGATCAATCTCGTTCACCGGCCCTGTCCCTCGATCATATGACCAGATCGCACTGCGTCTCTGCTTGTTTCCTCTTCGTGCCCCTTGATATCGTGCGACCGCGTTTCAAACCAGCGGCTGCGGCGGGGGATCGAGAAGAATTATGTCTCCGCAGGCGGATCAACACGCTCTGAAGGAAGCTGGCCTGATATCCGAACCGGCCAGAACGCACAGCCTGCCGATCGGCCACGGCCAGGAATGCGGCCAGCATCAGCTTGGATGTGGTTTATGGACCGGAAATAGCCGAAGATGTTGCGGCAACCAGCGAGATTGACGTCATGGCGATCGAAGGGACCTCATTTGAACCCGGCAAAACTGCTTGGCGGACGTGGTGCGGCACATTTTCCGCAATCAATCTCCCTGGACGCGGCTCGCCTCAATAATGGTCCAGCACCTGACCCGCCAGCAAGCGCGCGAGCTTCCTTCCTTTATCGACTCCCCGAAGTTCGAGCCGGCCATCGGCCTTTGTCTTGCGGAGACACTCTGGTTTACGATCCAGCGGGATGGCAAGCCGGTGACCAGCTTCGTTCCGGGATGGCGACCCAGCAGCATCAGCGCGCTGTTTTATCCGCTACTGATCCTGGAGTTCCGGCACGCGAATAACGATTCCGCTTACTGGCTGCTCGACAACAAATTCACCTATCTGACCTCGGCCTTCGAACAGCTTCCCGCGAACGTCAAGACCTTTATCGGCTTCAGAGCAAAATCGATCGCCATCTTTCTCGAGGGCACGGACGGCTCGGAGATTCCACACCGCTGTCCCGACGACGTCAGATCTTTCCTGGAACTCTCTCCTGCCTCGCGCCGAGACATCCTGGAATGCTTCGGTCTCACCGGGGCGGAAAACCAGCCTGAGGCAACTGAACAAGGCTTCTTGTGCGAGGTGGAAACCGACAGCGCCGGTCTTCACCGCCACGTGGGCGTGGAACGGGCACATGAACTGCTCGCACACGGCGACCCTATCGTGCTGCTACCCGGATGGCGGATCCGAAGTTTGTCGTCCCTGTTCTTCCCGGTATTCGTTGCTGATCTGCAGCATGACGACGGACATGCCGCCTATTGGTTCTTCGACCGCCACGGGAACTACCTCGTGGACCGCTGGGACCGGCTGCCGGAGTCTGCCGGCTTGATTGTTGCCGCCCACAGCGCCATGATCCTTGAAGACCTATGGCAGGATATCGTAGCCGGGCCAGGCGATCGCACGCGAGATCACGTCGAAGCTTTTCTCGCTCTTCCCTTGGTCACCCGGAACGCCATCTTCGACCTGCATCACTCCCCGGCCAGGCCGGAGCATCAGACCACGACCTGGACCTTGACGGAGCCGGTCTCCGCGACGATGGGTCATGTTGCACAGACTGAACTTGGCCCGGTCCTGCTCGATCCCGGCCATACGCAGCGCCTGCTGCAGCGAGATCTTCAGGGTCAGAATATTGCGCTGGTCAACGAGGGTGCCGTGAGCTGGCCGTCGCCGCTCGATGGCCGGGAACTGCCCGCTTCCGGTGCGGCCCTGCTGCTGGATAATCTTTGTTTCGCCTATCGCGTGCAGGACCCCGAAGCCGGCCTGACATTCTACCTGATCGCCCTTGGCGGGCATTTTCGCCTATTCGCGCTTTATTTTCCCCAGAATGATCTGCTGGTGGCCCGGGATGCCCATCAACTCGACGGCGCGCTTCGATATCAGACCCGGTACCGGCTCCTGCTGCTGAGACATGCCGTGCATCGTGGCCAATCCATGCTTGCCGGAGCGGGAAAGCCTCCCGGCGAGATACATCATACCTTCCGGGGTCATCCCGCCATCCTGATCGGGCATTTCATCTGGCAGGATCTCAGTGGTGTCCATTCCCTGCTTGCGGGCACCAAACCGGACCGGGTTCCTCGCTTCCTGGTGCCGGAAACTCATCTGCAACCGGAAATATTCGGGCCGATCGACACGATCTTTCCCGCCCTCAAGGGCCGGGTCGTCCGCACCGACGATATCTTCGACGCCCTTGTTCCCGGACTCTATGAGGCCAATGCCAGGGTCATCAAGGCAACCGGGATGCATGTTCCGCGGGCTATCGGAACCAGTGTCCTGGCCGGCTACAAGGCGTCGCCCGCGAACCGGAGGCTGCTCACCCGCTGTCGTAACCTCAGCCGGGAGTGCGACATCCTGGTCCTGGTCGGGCTGCGCGTCGGAAACCGCACCATCATCGACATCGCGGCATTCGCCACCAGGATCATCTCGGCGATCGCCGATGAATTTCCGAAGGCCGGCATCATCCTCGACGGACAGAATGCCAGCGGCCAGTATGTCTATGACTGTTTCGGCGACAACCAGGCGGCTCCGGACAGCTTCCTCAGGCAGGAGCTCGATATCGCGGCGGCTTTGAGCCGGCATGCCGCCGCGAGAGGCATCACGCTGATCAACAATGTCGGCCGGCCGATGGTGGAGAGCCTGCTCTGGTGCGAGGCCGCGGATTTCTTCGTGGCGCCCTGGGGTGCCGCACTGGCGAAATACCGGTGGATCTGCAACAAGCCCGGCCTGGTCCTGACCGGGCGCTGGAACCTCCTGCATCGGGGCGACCTGCCCATCTATCACGGTCCTGCCTACAACCAGGACCCGAGCGAGATGTGGTTCAACGATCCTGACACCGCCGAGGACGCCGTCGGTCCCGACGAGACGGAAGTCACCCTGCTGGAGCGAAGCAATTTCAGCCTCGACGCCGCGGCCGTGGAGGCGCAGCTCATCGCCTTGTTGAGGGACCGGCTCAAGCTACGCGCGCGGCCCCCGGAGCCCGAAGCCCCGTCAGCCATGCTCCGCCGGCGGATAGGCGGGTAGCAGCGGAGGCGGCTGTGGCAGGTGTGGCGTGCCGCCGGGCGTGGCGGCTTGCGGCTGCCGGCCCAGCTTGTCCATCATCATGCTGACTGCGGTCTCGAGCTGACGGTCATGGCCGGCGAGCAGCTCGCCCGGCTCATTCTCCAGGGTGATGTCCGGGTCGACCCCGTGATTCTCGATCACCCACTGACCGTCGACGCCGTACAGGCTGTCCTCGGGCACGGTGATGTAGCCGCCGTCGAGCAGGTTCCAGCTGCCGCGGATGCCGCGCACGCCGCCCCAGCTCCGCATCCCCAGCAGCGGGCCCAGGCCGTATTTCCGGAAATAATAAGGGAAGATGTCGCCGTCCGAGGCGGAATACTGGTTGAGCAGGCAGATCTTCGGCCCGACGATCAGCTGCTGCGGGATCGTCATTGCGGCGCGCTCCCGGTTGGTCGACATGCCGACCAGGACGCGGCGCAGCCGTTCCAGCAGGATCTGGTCGATGTTGCCGCCGCCATTCCAGCGGTCGTCGACGATCAGCGCCTGCTTGTCCATCTGCGGATAGAATTGCCGGATGAACTGCTCCATGCCCAGGCTTTCCATGTCGGAGAGATAGATATAGGCGACGCGGCCGCCCGACAGCCTGTCGACGACGGCGCGATTGTGATCGATCCAGCCCTGCTCGCGCAGCGACATCTCGGTCTTCACCGGATCGACCAGAATGTCGCGCGCGGCACCCGGCCCGCTTGCAATCGTCAGCGTCACCGGGCCGTGGATGTCGACGAACAGGCTGTACGGGTCGGTGGGCGCCTTCAGGGGCTGTCCGTTGACGGCAAGCAGGGTGTCGCCGTCATGCACGTTCAGACCCGGCGCGTTCAGCGGGCTGCGGTATCTCGCGCGGGTGTCGTCGCCGCGGTAGATATGCGCGAGGCGATAATGCCCCGAGGGCGCATCGAGCGCGAAATCGACGCCGAGCAGCGCCGTCGGCGCCGCGGGCGTCGGGTCCTGGTCGTCGCCGCCGCCGACATAGGTGTGCGAGTTGCCGAGTTCGCCCTGGACCTGCCCGATCAGGTAATTCAGGTCCTCGCGCGAGCCCAGCAGTGGCAGCAGCTTGGCGTAGTTGTCATGCACCGCCTGCCAGTTCACGCCGTTGGTCTTTTCGCTGTAGAAGAAATCCCGCTCGAGGCGCCAGGCGCTGTTGAACATCTCCAACCATTCCTGGGGCGGCAGCACGCGCATGCTCATATCGTCGAGATGCAACGTGTGGCGCTCGCCGCCGCCGGCCTTGGTCTCGGCGATGCCGTACTCGCCGCCCTGCTTGAACAGCACGTGGCTGCCGTCCGCCGACAGGCTGTAGCTGTCCAGGCCGTCGAGAATGGTCTCGTCATGGCGCTTGTCGAGATCATAGGCGTGCAAGGCGGGCTTCTCGCCGGGCAGCGCGCCCTGGATCATCTGCAACGGCATTGTCTGGTAGAAGATCCGGTTGCCGCGCGCGTCGAGCCCGGCGATATCATTGGCTGGAACCGGAAGCGGCACCACCCGGTCCATCAGCCCGTCGAGATCGACATGCAGCGGCCTGGCATTGCCCGGCTTCCAGCTATCGTCGCGATCCTTCTTGTCCTTGTGGTCGGGGTGATCGGGCTCGTAGGCGCCCTCGTCGGAGCGCGGCGCCACCGGCGAGGCCTGGTCGCGCATGAGTGTCGCGACATAGAGGCCGCTTTGCTTGAGGGTGGCGACGTTGAATTCGCTCTCCGAGGGCGTCGGGTTCTCGTGCCGGGCCGAAACGAACACGAGGCTCCTGCCATCCGGCGTGAACACCGGCGTCTGGTCGTTCTCGTCCGGCCGGCTGACCAGGGTCGCGTGGCCGCCGACGACGTCGTAGAGATAGATGCCGCGCTGCCGGTTCGCCCGCTTGAGGCTATAGGCGAGCCATCTGCCGTCCGGCGACCAGCTCTGGTCGTGGATCTCCTCGTAGGGGTCCGCCGCCACCTGCTTGGGCGGCGAGCCGTCGAGGCCGGCGATCCACAGCCGGTGGTCATTGTCGGAGAAAGCCAGCATGCCGCCGTCCGGCGACCAGAGCGGGCTGTAGAAATAGCCGGTCGGGAAATGCGTCAGGATGCGTTCGGCGCCACCCATCGCCGGCCGGGTCGCAATCTGCTGACCGCCGGTGACATCGGTGCTGTAGGCGACCGTCCTGCCGTCCGGCGACCAGGTCGGATGATCCTCGTCGGCGTTGCTGGTGTTGGTCAGGTCGCGGATCGCGCCATGCTCGGCCGGCACGCTGAAGATGTCGCCGCGGGCGGAGAACAGCGCGCGCTTGCCGTTCGGCGACAAGGCGAAGTCGGTCTGCTGGGCGACGTCGGTGTCGCGTATGGCGGACCCGACCTTGACCATGCGGGGGCCGGTGCGGGTGCCGTCGTCGGGCACGCGAACCGCCAGCTTGTGCAGAGTCTCCTTTTGCAAGGCCGGGGTCGGCAGATCGAGCACATACAGGTCGCCGCCCTGCTGGAAGGTGATGGCGCTGTCGCCGAGCGAGGGAAAATCGATGTCATAGTCGGCGAAATGGGTGACCTGACTGAACTGCTTGCTGTCGAGGTCATAGACCCAGATGTTGGCGCGGCGGTTGCTGTCCCGGTCGGACAGGAAATAGATGCGCCGCCCGGCCCACATCGGCGAGGTGTCGGTGCCCTTCCAGTCGGTGATCCGGGTCAGCGCGTGGCTGTTGAGATCGTAGGTGAAGACGTCCTGGGCGAGGCCGCCGTCATAGCGCTTCCAGGTGCGGAAATCGCGGAAGATGCGGGTGTAGGCAATGCTGTGGCCATCCGGTCCGTAGGTCATCAGGCCGGCGCGGTCGAGCGGCATCTGGGTCGCCAGGCCGCCGGCGAGCGGAACCCGGAACGGCAAGGTGATCCAGCTGCTCCAGGCGTTCCGCCGCGACAGGAAGATGATGGCCTGGCTGTCCGGCGTCCAGGTGACCACCATGTTGTCCGGACCCCAGCGGGTCGGCGCCAGCTTCTCGGTGATGTCGGAGTGGAAGGTCAGGCGCCGCGCCGGACCGCCCTCGGCGGGAATGACATAGACGTCCCGGTTGCCCTGGATGCTGGCGGTGTAGGCGATCCATTTGCCGTCCGGGGAATAGCGCGGCATCAGGTCCTGGCCGGAATCCGCGGTCAGCCTGCGCGCGGTGCCCCCGGCCCGGTCGACCATCCAGAGATTGCCGTGCGCGACGAAGGTGATCTCGTTGCCATGCTGATGGGGGAAGCGCATCAGCGCCCGGCCGGCGTCGGCGGCGGCAGGCGCCTCGTCGGCCAGACCCGGCGGGATGGCCGAAAGCAGGAAGGTCGCTGCGAGAGCCGCGCCGAGCCAGGTCGAAGATCTCATGATGCGTTCCAGTCCGGCATGTCCGATGCGCCGTGTTATAGCCATGACGCCAGCGCAGGCCAGGGGGGCGACGCCGGGAAATGCCGCGCGGACCTCGCCCCCGGCCTTGCACGCCCAGCCGGTGATCGCTACGCGAGGGCCGCAATCGCCCCGATCATCCGGTGGCCCGGGGGTCCCCACATGACGCCGCATCTCAAGCGCCTCGAGAATGAGAGCATCCTGATCCTGCGCGAGGTCGCGGCCGAGTTCCGCAAGCCGGTCATGCTCTACTCGATCGGCAAGGATTCCGCGGTCATGCTGCATCTGGCGATGAAGGCGTTCCATCCTGGCCGCCCGCCCTTCCCGCTACTGCATGTCGACACCACCTGGAAGTTCCGGGAGATGATCCGTTTCCGCGACGAGACCGCGGCGCGGCTTGGCCTGACCCTGCTGGTCCACACCAACGAGGAAGGCCGGGCGCAGGGCATCAACCCCTTCGACCATGGCTCGTCCTACTACACCCACGTGATGAAGACCGAGGCGCTCAAGCAGGCGCTGACCCAGCATGGCTTCGACGCCGCGTTCGGCGGCGCGCGGCGCGACGAGGAAAAAAGCCGGGCCAAGGAGCGCATCCTGTCGTTCCGTGATGCCGCCCATGGCTGGGACCCGAAGAACCAGCGGCCGGAACTATGGAATCTCTACAACACCCGCGTGAAGGCGGGCGAGACGATCCGGGCCTTCCCGTTGTCCAACTGGACCGAGCTCGACATCTGGCATTACATCCAGGAACAGTCGATCCCGATCGTGCCGTTGTATCTCGCGGCCGAGCGTCCCGTGGTCAAGCGCGACGGCATGCTGATCCTGGTCGATGACGAGCGCATGCGGCTGCGTCCGGGAGAAACGCCGCAAACCGCCATGATCCGCTTCCGCACGCTGGGCTGCTATCCGCTGACCGGCGCGGTCGCCTCTACGGCGGACACGCTGGAGGCGGTCATCCAGGAGATGAGGGTGTCGCGCACGTCCGAACGCGAGGGGCGCGCCATCGACCATGACGAGGCCGGCTCGATGGAGAAAAAGAAGCGCGAGGGATATTTCTGATGGCCGATGCCGCAATCGATGCCAATGCCGATGCCGGCCTGAGGCCGGGCGCGGGCGCGGGCGCGGGCGTGGGTGCTGCGGCGGGGCTGCTGCGCCTGCTGACCTGCGGCAGCGTCGATGACGGCAAATCCACCCTGATCGGGCGGCTGCTCTACGACACCAAGCTGATCCTGCAGGACCAGATGGTGGCGCTGGAAAAGGACAGCCTCCGCTTCGGCACGACCGGCAGCGATCTCGATCTGGCGCTGCTGGTCGACGGGCTGGAGGCGGAGCGCGAGCAGGGGATCACCATCGACGTCGCCTACCGCTTCTTTGCCACCGAGCGCCGCTCGTTCATCGTCGCCGACACGCCCGGCCATGAGCAATATACCCGCAACATGGCCACCGGCGCCTCGACCGCGGACCTCGCCATCCTGCTGGTCGATGCCCGGCACGGCATCATGACGCAGACCCGGCGCCACGCCTTCATCGCCAACCTGCTCGGCGTGCGTCACCTGGTGCTGGCGGTCAACAAGATCGACCTTGTCGGCTTCGACCGCGCGCGCTTCGAGGCGGTCTCGGCCGCGTTCGAGCAGATGGCGTCGGATTTCGGCTTCGCCAGCATGAAGGCGATCCCGATCTCCGCGCGCTACGGCGACAATGTGACGGCCCGCAGCGACAAGCTGGCCTGGTACGAGGGCCCCACCCTGCTCGCCCATCTCGAGGCGGTCGAGGTGGGGGTGGTGGACCACGCCTTGCCGTTCCGCATGCCGGTGCAATGGGTGAACCGTCCCGACCTCGATTTCCGCGGCTTCTCCGGCAGCGTCGCCGGCGGCACCGTCCGGCCGGGAGCGCGCGTCATGGTGGCCGGCTCCGG
>CAXTCT010000019.1:0-16331 GCA_964242565.1 uncultured Acetobacteraceae bacterium
CCCCCCCGTCCCGGCCGGCGGCGTTGGTCAGCGCTCCGGCTCCCGCCCCGAGCCGTGCCAGCGGCAGGTCGATCACGCCCTCGAGCGGATGCGGCCGCCCGACCACCACCGCCCAGTAGATCTTGCGCACCTCGCGGCTGCGGAACGACGCCGCCAGTTTGCCCGCGACAGCCGGCGTGCGCGCCAGCAGCAGCAGGCCGCTGGTGTCCCGATCCAGCCGATGCACCAGCCGCGGGCGATGTTCGCAACCATGGCGCAGCGCGTCCAGCATCCCGTCGACATGCCGGACGATCCCCGGGCCGCCCTGCACCGCCAGCCCGATCGGCTTGTTCAGCACGATCACCTGCTCGTCGCGATACAGCACCATGCGCTCCATCTCGCGCCGGTCATCCTCATCGACCGCCGGGGCGATCGGGGCCGGCCGGGACATGTTGGGCAGCGGCGGCACCCGGCCCGATTGCCCGGGATTGAGCCGCGTGCCCGGCTCCGCCCGGTGGCCATCGACGCGGATCTGTCCGGTGCGGCAGAGCTTCTGCAACGCTCCCTGGGTCATGTGCGGATATTGCCGGCGGAACCAGCGGTCGAGCCGGATCTCGGTCTCGTCCTGCCCGACGGTCTGAATGTTGACGCTGCTTGATGCTGGCATGGCTATGTCTGGCTGTCCCTCAGGCGTGCCCAGCCTTCCAGCCGGCGCCCTATGTCGCGCTCCGCTCCCCGGTCGGTCGGCACGTAGAATTTTTCGCGGGCCATGCCTTGCGGAAAATAATTCTGCCCGGAGAAGGCCTGCTCGGTGTCATGGTCGTATTCATACCCGCTACCATACCCGAGCTGCTTCATCAGCTTCGTCGGCGCGTTGAGGATATGCGCGGGCGGCGCCAGGCTGCCGGTCGATTTCGCCGCGCGCATCGCGGCTCCGTAGGCGCGGTAGACCGCATTGGATTTCGGCGCGGTGCCCAGATAGACCACCAGCTGCGCCAGTGCCAACTCGCCTTCCGGGCTGCCCAGCCGTTCATAGGTCTCCCAGGCGGCGATCGCCTGCGTCAGCGCCTGCGGATCGGCCATGCCGACATCCTCCGAGGCGAATCGGGTGAGCCGCCGCGCGATGAAGCGCGCATCCTCGCCACCGGCTAGCATGCGGGCAAACCAGTATAACGCGGCATCCGGATCCGAGCCGCGCAGCGACTTATGCAGCGCCGAGATCAGGTTGTAATGCTCTTCCCGGTCCTTGTCGTAGAGGGCCGCACGACGCGCCAGCCGGGCCGCCAGCGCGCCTGCATCCAGCGGTTCGTCGCCAGGCAGACCGACGATCTGTTCGACCATGTTCAGCAGATAGCGCCCGTCGCCGTCGGCCATCGCACGCAAGGCCTCGCGGCCTTGCGGGGTCAGCTTCAATGCCTGCCCGGCCGCCTTTTCCGAGCGCGCCAGCAGCTCCTCCAGCGCCTCGTCATCCAGGCGGCGCAACACCATCACCTGGCAGCGCGACAGCAGCGCGCCGTTCAACGCAAATGACGGGTTCTCGGTGGTCGCACCCACCAAAACCACCGTGCCGCGCTCGACCACCGGCAGGAAGGCGTCCTGCTGGGCCCGGTTGAAGCGGTGGATCTCGTCGACGAACAGCAGCGTCCCGACACCCGCCTGACGCCGTCGTGCCGCCTCGTCGAACACCCGCTTGAGGTCCGCAACGCCGGAAAACACCGCCGAGACCTGGGTGAAGTGCCGCGAAGCCGCCGCCGCCAGCAGCCGCGCGATCGTCGTCTTGCCCACGCCCGGACCGCCCCACAGGATCAGGCTGGCCATCGAGCCGCACTCGAGCATACGCGTCAGGGCGCCCTCGGGACCAAGCAGATGCGGCTGCCCGACGACGCCGTCCAGGCTGTCCGGACGCAGCCGGTCGGCCAGCGGGCGCAGCCGGTCATCCAGCGGGCGCAGCCGGTCATCCAGCGGGCGAGACAGGCCGGCCGCGTCGTCGGGCGTGGCCGGCGAAGTGGGCCCCTCGCCGAAAAGATCGCTCGCCCACGGGATGTTGCCGCTCGTGTTCGTCATCGCCGGGCTATAGCACGAACCCGGATGCCGCGACGCCAGCCTGTCGCAGGCGCGGGCCTGGTCCGGCGTCTCGCCGGCCTGGACGGCGCCATCCATGTGCGGGATATGCATCCCTCGACCCGGGGCCAGCGCGCCCGGCTGGCATATCTTCGAACCCGGCGACCGACGCTGCTCCGCAGCTGACCGCCCGACAGGGACATCGCGGCCACAACGTGATAATCATTGGGAGATAATCGCATGTCGACATTCGCAAGCGCCGTCTGGCAGGGCGGCATCAAGGACGGCAAAGGGGCCATTTCGACCAAGAGCGGCGCCCTCCAAGCGTACCCCTACGGCTTTGCCAGCCGCTTCGAGGGCAAGCCGGGCACCAATCCCGAGGAGTTGATCGGCGCCGCCCATGCCGGCTGCTTCACGATGGCCTTGTCCCTGATCCTCGGTGAAGCCAACCTCACCGCCGAGAACATGGAAACCAAGGCCGACGTCACCCTGGTCAAGGACGGCGACGGCTTTTCGATCACCGCGATCCACCTGACCCTGCACGCCAAGATCCCGGGCGCCGAACAGGCCCAGTTCGAGGAACTGGCCGGCAAGGCCAAGGCCGGCTGTCCGGTGTCAAAGGTGCTGAACGCCAAGATCACCTTGGACGCGACCCTCACGGCCTGACGAGCAAGGGCTCCCACCGGGGCCCAGGCCGCCGATTAAGTTCCAGGGGCGCGGCCTCAAGATCCGTGCCCCTGGCCCTCTCACACATGCGGCGCCAGCAGCACCAGGTCGGCGGCGCTCAACCGGTCCTTCGCCGTCCATAACTGGTGCCAGTACGGATAAAGCACCGGCGGCATGCTGACATCGTCCAGCGTCTTGCGCTCCTGCTCGGAAAGCACGAGGTCGGCCGCGCCAAGATTATCGGCGATATGCGCCTCGGTGCGTCCCCCGATCACCACGGAGGTGACACCGGGCCGTCCCAGCGTCCAGGCCAGCGCCACCTGAGCGCCGGACACACCGCGAGCCTCCGCGATCGCCACCACCGCTTCGACGATGTTCCAAAGCCGGTTCTCGTCGCGGATCGGCGGCTCCTTCCAGCCGGCGAGCTGGCGCGTGCCTTCCGGCGTCGCCTGGTTGCGGCGATGCTTGCCCGACAGCAGGCCGCCGGCAAGCGGGCTCCAGACCAGCACGCCAAGCCCCTGGTCGACGGTGATCGGCAGCAACTCATATTCGGCCTCGCGGGCTTCCAGCGTATAATGGATCTGCTGGCTGACGAAGCGGGGCCGCCGCTCGCGCTCGCTGATGCCGAGCGCCTTCATGATGTGCCAGCCGGAATAGTTCGAACAGCCGACATAGCGTATCTTGCCGTCCGCCATGAGCCGGTCGATGGCCTCCATCGTCTCCTCGAGCGGCGTCAGCCCGTCCCACTCATGCAGCTGATACAGATCGATGACGTCCGTCCGCAGCCGCTTGATGCTTGCCTCGCAGGCCTGCACCAGATGATGGCGTGACAGCCCACGGTCGTTCGGTCCCTCACCCATCGGAAAGCGCGCCTTGCTGGCGATCAGCACGCCCTTCGGGCGCTTGCCGCCGAGCGCCTCGCCGACGATCTCCTCCGAGGCACCGGTCGAATAAATATTCGCCGTATCGATCAGGTTGACCCCATGGTCGAGGCAATGGTCGATCTGGCGCCGCGCCTCGTCGAGACCCACATTGCCTATCTTGGCGAACTGGCCGCCACCACCCATTGTCATGGTGCCCAGGGTGATGGTCGAGACCTTCAGGCCGGAGCGGCCGAGCAGGCGATATTCCATGCGGTGTCTCCAAAAAACGGCAGGCAAAATACGGCGGTGATGCCCTACCCACTTTGTAATTCTTTATGACGAGAACCAGCCCCACGCAAAACTTGTTAGGGCTTTCCCGGCTCGGGACCCGGCCGGACATGTTTAAGTTTACGCTTGGGAGCAACATGAATGGGGTTGGTTAAGTTCGCGCTGAAGTTCCGCGTGACCTTCTATGTGATGGCGCTGCTGATCATGTTCGCGGGCGGAAGTGCGGCGTTCCTGATGCCCAAGGACGTACTCCCCGACGTCGATATTCCCGTGGTCACCATCATCTGGACCTATACCGGGCTGAACACGCCCGACATGCAGAACTACGTGACCAGCTACGAGGAGCTTTCCCTTTCCAACAATGTCGTCGGCATCCGCGACATGGAGAGCACGACCCTCCAGGGCACGACCATCACCAAGGTCTATTTCCAGCCCGGCATCGATATCAGCCTGGCGCTGACCCAGGTAACCGCCTCGACGAACTCGATCCGTGGCCTGCTTCCGGCGGGCATCCAGCCGCCGGTCGTGCTGCGCTTCTCCGCCTCGTCGGTGCCGGTCATCCAGATCGCGGCGACCTCGAACGTGGAAAGCCAGGCGGAGGTTTATAACTTTGTCCGCTTCCGGCTCCGCTCGACGCTGCAGACCGTGCCCGGCTCGACCATGCCACCCCCTTATGGCGGCGTGCCCGAACAGGTAATGGTCGACCTCGATCCGCACGCCCTGGCCGCCTACGGCATCACGCCGATGGACGTCAGCAACGCGGTCAACGCCCAGAGCCTGACCCTGCCATCGGGTCTGGCGAAGTTCGGCCAGACCCAGTTCATCATGCGCATCAACACGCTTCCGAGCGTGCTGGACCGGCTCAACGACGTGCCGGTCAAGATCGTCAACGGCTCGCCGATCCTGCTTCGCGATGTCGCCTTCGTGCGCGCCGGCGGGCCGCCCCAGCAGAACATGGTCCATGTCAACGGCCTGAACGGCCTGTTGCTGCCGGTGCTCAAGAACGGCTCCACCTCGACCCTGGACATCGTCAACACGGTCAAATCGATGCTTCCGGGCATCATCGCCGGCGCCCCGAAGGACATCAAGATCGTCTCGCTGTTCGACCAGTCGGTATTCGTCTCCGATGCGATCGGGGACGTCGCCCAGGAGGGTGCCATCGCCGCGGCACTGACCGGGTTGATGATCCTGTTGTTTCTGGGTTCCTGGCGCGCCACCCTGGTGGTGCTGGTGTCGATCCCGCTGGCGATCCTGGCGTCCCTCGCGGTCTGTGCCGCCATCGGCGAGACGATGAACATCATGACCCTCGGCGGCCTGGCGCTCGCGGTCGGCATCCTGGTCGATGATGCGACGGTAGCGATCGAGAACACCTATCGCGTGCTGGAAAGCGGCAAGGATTTCCGCCAGTCCGTCGTCGAGGGCGGCGCCAGCATCGCCAAGCCCACCCTGATTTCGACGCTCTCGATCTGCTCGGCCTTCGTGTCCGTGCTGTTCCTGGCCGGCGCACCCAAATACATCTTCACGCCACAGGCATTGGCCGTGGTCTTTGCCATGCTGGCCTCGTACCTGCTGTCGCGCACCCTGGTGCCGATCCTGATCGACGTGCTGGTCGCCCCCGAGCACGCCCGGCGCGAGGACGCGAAGAACAGCCGGCCCGGCTGGTTCGGCCGCATGCATGCGGGCTTCGAGCGCCGCTTCAGGCGCTTCCAGGCCTATTACGGCGGAATGGTGCGGGCTGCCGTCGGACACCGGCTGATCACGGCCGGCGTGGCGGGAATGGTCCTAGTGATCGGGGTTTGCCTGTTCCCCTTCCTTGGCCAGGATTATTTTCCCGCCATCGAATCGGGCCAGATCGCCCTGCATGTGCGCGCCCGGCCGGGTCTTCGCATCGAGGAGACCGCCAAGCTGTTCAGCGGCGTCGAGAACACCATCCGCGACGTCGTCGGCAAGGACCGCGTCCGCACCATCGTCGACAATATCGGCCTGCCGTCGGTCAATTATAACCTCGCCTTCAACGACGGCACCTTCGTCGCCTTCTACGACGGCCAGATCCAGGCGACCTTCGCCCCGGGCGTTTCCGCCAGGCGCGTCACCAGGCAGCTGCGTCGCGAACTGCGCCGGCGCTACCCCGATGCGCTGTTCTACTTCCAGCCTGCCGACATGATCACCCAGATCCTGGATTTCGGCGTGCCGTCGCAGATCGACGTCCAGGTGCATGGGCGCCACCCGGATGCCGACCTGGCCTCCGCCAGGCGCATCGAGAGGCGTCTCAGGGCCATTCCTGGACTGGTCGACGTGCATATCCAGCAAATCACGGACGCACCCGAGTTCCTGGCGGATATCGACCGCCAGCGCGCCCTCGAGCTTGGGCTGACCGAGCGCGATATCGCGGACCAGGTCAATATCTCGCTGTCGGGCTCGTTCCAGGTCTCCCCGAACTTCTGGACCGATCCCAAGACGGGCATTCCATGGCAGCTCACGGTGCAGACGCCGGAATATCGTGCCGACACGCTCAACAAGGTCGAGAACACCCCGATCTATGCCACAGCGGGCGTTCCTGCCGCCGGTGGCATCAACCGCAACATGGCCCAGCCGGTCTCGCTGATGACCAATGTCGCGACCTTCCACCGCGACGTGACGCAGTCGGTGCTCAGCCACGTCAACACCGAGCCTACCTACGACGTTTATGCCGCCGTGCAGGATACCGATCTCGGCTCCGCCGCATCGAGGATCCGCGCCGTCGTCGCCGACGAGCAGAAGCGGCTGAAGCCGCCCGACAAGATCATCATACGCGGCCAGATCCAGAGCATGGACAGCGCGTTCAGCCATATCGAGGTCGGACTTCTGGTGGCCGTGATCGCGGTGTATCTGCTGATGGTGCTGAATTACCAGGATTGGGGTGACCCGTTCGTCGTGCTGGCGGCCCTGCCCATGGTGTTCTGCGGCATCGTCATGAGCCTGTTCATTACCCAGACGACCTTCTCGATCGCTTCCATGATGGGGGCCATCATGAGCGTCGGCGTCGCCTCGGCGAACTCGATCCTGCTGGTCACCTTCGCACGCGAGCATCGCAGCCAAACCGGCTGCTCCGCGGAGGAAGCCGCCATCCTCGCCGGCGAGACACGCCTGCGTCCCGTGCTGATGACCGCGGGCGCCATGGTGGTGGGGCTGATACCGATGGCGCTCGATCTCGGACAGGGCGGCGAGCAGAATGCCGCACTCGCCCGCGCCGTGATCGGCGGCATTTCCGTGGGCACGGTCTCGACGCTGCTGTTCGTGCCGTTTCTCTACTCCGTGCTGCGTCGCGGTCCGGTTCGCCAGGCGGAGGACTATGTATGAGCGAAGACCATCCCCAGCCGGTGATCCCTCGCCGGAGGGTCGCCTTCTACGTGATCGTGCCGATGGCGCTGCTGCTTTGCTGGGGCATCTACCTGCATTGGCGCCAATCTATCAACGCCAGGGAGACGCAGCAGCAGTCCCGGGCTTTCGTCCCCGACGTCCATGTCGTCACCGCGACGCAGGCCAAGACTGCGCAGGAAACGATGCTGCCCGGACAGACCGCGGCTTTCGCCTCGGCCGACCTGTTCGCGCGTGCCACCGGCTTTATCGCCGAGCGGCGCGTCGATATTGGCAGCCGGGTGCATCAGGGTGACCTGCTGCTGCGTATCGCCGCTCCCGACCTCGACGAGCAGCTCAGCCAGGCGCAGGCACAGCTGGGACAGATGGAGGCCGCCCTGATGCAGGCGCAGGCATCACTGAAGCAGGCGCAAGCCAATACCAATCTTGCGGAGTCGAACAAGCGCCGCTCCACCACGCTCGCCGGCGAAGGCTGGGACACCAAGCAGAATGCCGAGACGCAGACCGCGAACGCCGCGGTCTCGACTTCCAGCGTCGCCAGCGCCCAGGCCGGGATCGGTGTCGCGGTAGCCAATCTGCGTGCCCAGCAGGCGACGGTCGACCGGCTCGTCGCCCTGACCGGGTTCGAACAGGTGCGTGCGCCGTTCGACGGCGTTATCACGCAGCGCGATGTCGATGTCGGCGATCTCGTGCAAAGCGATTCGAGCAGCGGCACCGCCTTGTTCCATATCGATCAGGAAAATGTGCTGCGCTGCGAAGTCTATGTTCCGCAGAGCCGTTTCGCGGGGATCCATAGCGGCATCGCCGCCCGGATATCGGTGCCCGAACTGCCGGGCAGGATATTCCGCGCCAAGGTATCGCGCACCTCGGTGTCGCTCGCCCAGAATTCCCGCTCGATGCTGGTCGAGATCGACGTGCCGAACGCAGACGGCGTCCTCAGGCCCGGGCTGTACGTCGATGTGGCCTTCGTGCTGGAGAGCGCGCCGACCATGCTGGTCCCGGATGCCGCACTCATCTTCGATGCGGCCGGATTACGCATCGCCACCGTCACGCCGGAGCAGCGGATCCACATGACGGCGGTGACGATCTACCGCGATCTGGGCGAGAAGGCCGAGTTGCGTGACGGATTGAGAGGAGGCGAACTGCTCGTTGTCAATCCGCCGGTGGATCTTGCCGACGGCCAGAAGGTCCATGTCGTCAATGACGGCGACAGCGAGACCAGAAGCAAGAGCTGAGGTGAAGGCCTCTTCCTCGTCTTCGGAACCGGATCCTAATGCACCGTACCATAGGATGGCGCACCGATACCGGGACAAGTGCATTGCGCGCCCGCCGGCACCTGCTGGGGCAGCCGGCACATATAAAAACCTGCATGGCAGGTATAGCCATAACCCGGCGCCGCTCCCGCTTCCGGCAGCGCCTGGGCGGTGCCTTCGCAGCCCGACATGCCCAGGGCTGTTATGCTGAGTAACAAGAGAGTTTTCCGCGCCCTCATGACACCGTCCCCGCGATCATGCATGGTCTAGCCCCGTGCTTACGATCTTGCATCCCATGAAACACGAGCCTGCGCTTGCCGTTCCCCGGAATTTATCCCCGGCGTCTTCGGCACGCTCGACCGATGTGTTGCTGGCCGGTTTCGTTGTTCTGGTCGGTCTGTTTACCCGTCTCCATGAAATCGGCGGCAAGCCGTTCTGGCTTGACGAGGTCACCACCCTGCATCGCGCCAGCCTCGGCACCAGGGCGTTGATCACGGACTCGCTCTCTTTTCATCATCTTCCGCTCTACTTCCTGATCTCGCGCTGGTTTGTCCCGTTCGGGACCGACGAGGCCAGCCTGCGCCTGCCGGCCGCCCTGTTCGGCGCCTTGTCCTGCGCCCTGTTGTTCGGGCTTTCGCGCATGACCGGCGGCCGGCGGGCCGCGGTCGCCGCCTCGATGTTGCTGGCGCTCTGCCCGTTCCAGGTTCAATACGGCCAGGAGGCCCGGTCCTACACCCTGGTCATCAGCTTCATCCTGCTGGCACTCTGGGCGCTCGCGGCCCTGATGCGTCGCCTGCCATCGGCATCCCGCCGGCTCGATCACCCACAGGCCGCCCGGATAGGCTGGCTGATCTATTCCGGTGCCACCCTCGGCGCGCTCGATACCCTCAGTGTGGCGCTGTACTGGCTGCTGGCGGCATTGCTGGCCATCGGCGCGATGGCCGCGGCCCATCCGGCGCAGCGCCGTGGCCTGTTGATCAACGCCTCGGTCGTGCATGGTGCCATTCTCGCGTGCTATCTGCCATGGATCGTGGCCATGCATATCCTGACGCATGGCGACATGGGCAGCGGGCTCGATTGGGTCCCTCCGCTTACCTGGAACCGGGTCTGGACCACCATTCAGGCGGTCTATCTGTTGCGCACCACGAGCCTGATCAGTTTCCACACCTTTCCCGATGGCCTGCCCTGGTTCGGCCTGTTGACGGCCCTGGCCGCGATGGCCGGCCTATGGCGGATCAGGCGCCGTGATCCGGCGATCTTCGTGTCCTTCGTGGCCCTGGTGACCCTTCCCGCAGGATTGCTGATCTCGTCCCTGGTGTCGTCGGTCTGGATGCCCCGCTACCTGGCCTGGAGCGGCCCGGTGTTTTTCCTGTTCGCCGGATTGGGCATCGCGCGCTTGCCGCGTCTTGCCTCCTGTGCCGCGATCGGACTGCTCGCCTGCTTTGGCATGGTCAACCTGATGCCCTACTACCGGCTGGAGACCAAGCCGCTGTGGAACCAGGCGGCCCTGATGCTGCGCGGCAATCTGTCGCCCGAGTCGCTGTTGTTCACCGATGATCCCGGCGCCATCAACATGATGAATGTGCAGCTGGACCGTAGTGGAACACCCTTCCCCACCACGCTGTGGACCTCGGATGCCGACGTCGCGAGCCATCATCTTCATGATGGTTTTCCGGTGTGGGCCGTGCATGGCCGGGTAGGTCAGGCCGATCATACCGCGCTTTCGGCCTTCAAGGATCTGATCTCGCCGCTGGGCGCCCCGTGCTGGAGCAGCATGGTCGGGCTCGATATCGTCATCCAGGCCTTTGCGCCGGAAGGTCGCCCCTGCCCGGCGACCGGAACGCACTGACCCTCGGACCTTCCCGTCGTCATCGTGGAGGATGGCGGCCCTCGGACGGCTCCTTGCGCCACGCATTCATTGAGAACAGACTGAAGCTGGAAACACAGCACGGGATGTTTTACTCCCGGTTTGGATAATAAAATGGATCCGGACGCCACATATCATGGTCCGGCACTATAATTCGCGGCTGAAAATATACGTGGTCGCATTGTGCGCCGAAAAGGGGTAAAGCTGATCGGTCGGCGCGGCCCGGACCTCGATCCGGCGCCTGTCTCCGGTACCGGTAAGTGTTAAATCCTTTCGGTCGATCGAAACACCGTGCTCATGCGCTTCGTGACTTCCCGCGCAACCACGACAACAGCGAGTTGAACTTGTCAGAACGTCGCCTGCTAGAACGCAGAATCAATAATATAGATCCTGAAAGCAGCATCCAGAGCACCGAGGCACAGGTTCGCCAGGCCTTGGAACATATGGGCGGTCAGCGACTGAGCCTTGCTTCCGGATCCCATGGCGGTTCCAGCCGAACCGGCGGATCGGCAACAACGTCACGGCATCGTTATGTCCGGGATGGCGAGGTGCCGGTCGTCCATGCGGCCCTCGGCCGTGTCGCGGCCCGGCCGGATGCAAGCATGCAGCAGGACAAGGCACTGATCGAGACGATGCGTCAGGACCTCGACCGCGAGCGCCTGGCCCATGAAGCGGCCGAACGGTCATTGCACGAAACGCGCGCCATCCTGGTCCACCTCCAGACCCGTCTTGCCCATGTCGAGATGGATCTGCAGGCTGCCAAGGAGGCGGTACAGGAGGCCGCCGAACAGCAGGCCCTCGCCCGCGCACCCCTCGCTGTGGCGGCACCCGCTCCGGTCCGGCGCAAGCCACGCGCGGAAAAGGCCGAACGTGAGCCGCAGCCCGTCAAATGGTGGGTCAAGACAGAAAAATCCTGATCGCGGCGGATCTGTGGCGGCATCTGCCGCTTTCAAGGCGGATATCTCGCTCATGCTCACGCGCCAGCGCCGCCGGGATCGACCGCGCCGTAAGCATAATCCCTGTCCTGGAGCCGTATGGGGCTATTGGCGCCGCATCGGCCAGTAGCCATGTCATCCGACATGGGGTCCAGTAGCCATGTCATCCGACATGGGGTCCAGCAACCGGGGCCATGGTTCCGGGGGCAAGCATGGAGGCGAGCGTCGAAGGCGTCATGCCACCACACCCATCACCGGGAGCGATTGGAGGGATGGTCGGGAACCTCCGCGCCCGGCGGAAGTCTTTCATTCCGATACGGATCAAGGACGGATGATGATCATGACACGCGCACGATCCAGGACGGCAGCCTATCGAACGAGCGGCGCCGCGCCGAAGCTGTCGAAGGCGGTCGCCCTTGCCGGACTATTCAGCGCCGCAATGGCGCTCAGCGGCTGCAGCGATCCCTATAGCCCGGGCCAGCGAGCCGTCGGCGGCGGCCTGCTGGGAGCCGGCGGAGGCGCCGCTTTGGGTGCCATCGCCGGCGGCGGAAACGGCGCCGCGATTGGTGCGCTTGCCGGAGGCGCGCTCGGCGCCGTGGGAGGGGCCGCCACGACGCCGAACCGGCCGCCGCGCAACGCCTATCCTCAGACTTCCGGTTATGGCGGCTACTGACAGCGCCGGCCCGTTCAGGCCGGCTTGAGCCAGTCATTCTCGTGGACGACGACCTTGCGAAGCAGGGCGAGGACGTCGTTCGCGGCCATGGATTGTCCGAAGAACGCGCGGTCCAGGCTGTATCCCAGCGGGTTTGCGACCGGGCCGGCACCAGTGAAGGCCATCGACCAGTCGGGAAAGTCGCGTGCGGCGATCGCGCCGGACTGCAGCACCGTCACTTCCCGATGCCGCTCATCGCACTGAATTCGCTCGAACGCCTTCTCGACGGCGTCGAGCGGACCTTCGAGGACCTGTGCGAAGCATCCGTCACTGAACAGCAGGCCGCCCGTGACACCGTCGCGGTGGTTGTTCTCGCGAGACACGGCAAGGATCCTCTGGATCTCGTCTGGATAGGTATCGGCGGTCCCCGTGAGGGTGTTGCGGCTGCAGTACAGCACGCGATAGAGCTGGGTCATTGGAGGGCGTTCCTGTCGGAAGATGGGAAGGGCTTGTGCCGGATGCCACGTCGGCTCGAGAATTCAGCCAGCAAGGCCTCCACCTGCCCGACCGGGACGGGCTTGCTGAACAGATAGCCCTGGACGGACGTGCAACCTTCGGCGCGGATCCGCGCCAACTGGTCGGTGGTCTCGACGCCTTCCGCGATCGTCGTCATGCCAAGGCTGACACCAAGTGCTGCAATGGCCCGAATGATGGCATTCTGCGTGGAGACATCGCCACTCTCCTTCACAAACGACCGGTCGATCTTGATCTTGTCGAACGGGAAGCTGTTCAGCTGGCTCAGCGAGGAATAGCCGGTGCCGAAATCATCCATCGCCACGCGCACGCCCATCTCGCGGATGCGATGCAGTGCCGCAAGCACGCTGCTCTCGTTCCGAAGCAGCACGCTTTCGGTGATCTCGATTTCCAGGCGGTGACCAGGCAGGCCTGACCAGGACAGGGCCTTGCCAACCATGTCGACCAGCCGGCCGCTATCCTCGAACTGATGGGGCGAGACATTCACCGCAACCGACACCTCGCTCGGCCAGCGCGTGGCTTCAAGACAGGCTTCGCGCAACACCCATTCGCCGAGTGAGAGGATCAGGCCGATTTCTTCCGCCAAAGGGATGAAATCCACCGGCGACACCAGCCCGCGTTCGGGATGGCGCCAGCGTAGCAGCGCCTCGAAGCCGACGACGGTGTTGGTTTCGAGGTCAATCTGTGGCTGGTAATAAAGCTCGAGTTCGCCCAGTGCCTGCGCGCGACGGAGGTCGATCTCCAGGCTGCGCCGTGCCAGAGCGCGCACATCCATTGTCGGCTCGAAGACCTGATAGCTGCTCCGTCCGGCATTCTTGACCGAGTAGAGGGCGAGGTCGGCGCTGCGCATCAACTGGTTATAGTCCCGCCCGTGCCGGGGCGAGACGGCGATGCCGATGCTGGCGCCGACATTCACCAGATGGCCGTCCACCAGATAAGGCCGCCCGATGACATCGACGATCCGCCTGGCCAGGATTTCCATCGCGCCCTGCCCGAGCGACGGCGACACCAGGATTGCGAACTCGTCGCCGCCCAGACGTGCCACCAGATCGTCCTGGCGCACCAGGGAGAGCAGCCGTTTGGCGACCAGCCGAAGCAACGCGTCGCCGATCGGATGGCCAAGCGTGTCGTTGACCGTCTTGAACCGGTCGAGGTCGATCAGCATCACGGCCAGATCGCGCCGTCCATTCTCCCCAGCCGGCGCCTCCCCGGCCGGCTCCCCGTTCGGCAAGGCAGCGGTCACCCGCTTCTCGAACAGCTCGCGGTTGCATAATCCGGTCAAAGAGTCGCGCATCGCCTGCTGGAGCGCCTGCGTCTCGATGATGCGTCGGGCGGTGATCTCCTCGAAAGAGGCCATCCATTGCTCGTTGCCGATATCGACAAGCAGCATGGTAAAGACGCGGTGGCCGCAGACGGAAATAAGATCCATGCTGCAGGGCTGCCTGTCGCCGGCAACGATCCCCAGGCAGGCTTCAAGGGCCTGCTGCACCAACGGGCTCGCAAACAAGGGACTCGCTTCGAGCACCTCGAAGACGGTGTGGCACCGACGCAATATGGCTGCGGAGATGTTCAAGACCCGGCCGAGCCGGTCATTGGTGATCAGGACCGCAAGCGTCGTATCGAAGGTCAGCAGACCCGCATCAACGCCGTTCAGCGCAGCCCGCAGGCGAAACTCCGCCGACGGAGGACCGGATCTGGTCGATTGCCGGCGGACCAATGGGGGACAGCGGGTAAGAGACACGGAGAACCCATGAGAAATTCTGCAGAACCATTGCGCCGGCGGATCCGGTTGTGGGTGCAGTCCCACTCACCGGCGATTTTAGTCGCAAAAATATTTCCCATCCGTTAAGCCGGCGCTGTCCCAATCCCTGTCAGGCGGAAAGCGCCTCCGGCAGATGCCGGGTACGCTTGACCAGCAGCTTGTTCAAGGCATGCAGATAGGCGCGCGTGGCCGATACCACCGTATCGGCGTCGGCACCCTGCCCGTCCACCGTCCGGCCATTCTCTTCCAGGCGCACCGTCGTGCGCGCCTGCGCATCGGAGCCTTCGGTGATGGCGCCCACCGAATACAACGTCAGGACCGCCTCGTGGGGGAACAGCGTGCGGATGGCGTTGAAGGCGGCATCCACGGGACCATTTCCCGATGTGGTTGCCACCGCCTGCTTGCCATCGATCTCGAGCTCGAGCTCGGCCTGTGCGGGCCGCCTGGAGCCGCTCTGCAGGTCCAGCGAGACGAAGCGCAGATGCGCATGGTCGCGCACCTCGTCATCGACCAGTGCGACGATATCCTCGTCGAACACGGTTTTCTTGCGATCGGCAAGATCCTTGAATCGCGCGAAGGCGTCGTTGACCTGGTTGTCGCCCACTTCGCCATAGCCCAGCGCGCGCAGCTTGTCGCGAAACGCGGCCCGTCCGGAATGCTTGCCCATCACCAGGGACGACTTGGTCCACCCGACACTCTCGGGCGTCATGATCTCGTAGGTCGCAGCGTTCTTCAGCATGCCGTCCTGATGGATGCCGCTCTCGTGGGCGAAGGCATTGCGTCCGACGATGGCCTTGTTCGGCTGCACGTCGAAACCGGTGATGGTCGACAACATGCGCGAGACACGCAGCAGCTTCGGCGTGACCACCTTGTTTCGGAACGGCAACGCATCCGGCCGCGTGCGCATCGCCATGACGATCTCTTCGAGTGCGGCGTTGCCGGCGCGTTCGCCGATGCCGTTGATCGTGCATTCGATCTGCCGCGCCCCGGCATGCAGGGACGCGATCGTGTTGGCGACCGCGAGGCCGAGATCGTTATGATTATGCGTCGACAGGATCACGCCGTCCGCGCCGGGCACGCGCTCGCGCAGCATCGTGAAGATTGCCGCCATGTCCTCGGGCGTTGCGTAGCCGACGGTATCGGGGATGTTGATGGTGTTGGCCCCGGCGCGGATCGCCGCCTCGACGCAGCGGCACAGGAAATCCGGCTCCGTGCGACTGCCGTCCTCGGCCGACCATTCGACGTCATCGGTGTGGCGGCGCGCGGCTTCGTTTCCGGTGGTGATCAGTTCGAGCACCGTCTCGGGCTCCATGCGCAGCTTGTATTTCATATGCAGCGGCGAGGTGGAGATGAAATGGTGGATGCGCCGGCGTTCCGCCGGCCTGATCGCCTCGGCCGCCTGATTGATGTCGTCGCGGCCGCCGGTGCGGGCCAGCCCGCAGATCACCGGACCGCGCACATGCCTCGCAATCTCCTGGACGCTCTCGAAATCGCCTCCGGATGCCGCCGGAAAGCCGGCCTCGATCACATCGACGCCAAGGTCGGCCAGCGCCTCGGCCATACGCAGTTTCTCGGAGAGGTTCATCGAGAAGCCGGGCGACTGCTCGCCGTCGCGCAGCGTGGTGTCGAACAAGATAACCCTGTCGGCCTCGATGCGGCCGAAGCTGGGATGATCGATATTCATGTGATTTGGTCCTCGTGGCGCGCAATGCGGCTCTGTGATGTCGACGGGCAGGCCTCGCGAGGCCCTGCTGGCAAACCCCTAAGCGTTACCGGACGCCTACACGCCGGACAGTCGCTCAGGGGTGCGTAAGTCGGAGCGGCGCGCCGGACGGAAAAGTGGCGCCAACGGGCGCACAGGCTTCCAAACGGGTTGCGGGACGAGACATTTCGGTACTTTACCATCAGGCGCAGGACATGCAAATCGCTTCTGCCGCCGCTGACAATGGTTTTCTTTGGAGCTGATCCATGCGCTTTGACCCGCCGGCGATCCGGCTTTCGCCAATCCGGTCTTCGGCACCGATCGCGCCGCCGGTCATGGGGCTGCTCGGGTTGCTGGCGATCGCGGGCTGCACCGCGGCCCCACCGGCCGGGCCGACCGTCATGGCGTCGCC
>CAXTCT010000020.1:0-16141 GCA_964242565.1 uncultured Acetobacteraceae bacterium
GAGGATTTTGCACGGCTTCGCCAGGCGGTTTGGAGCGCGCTCGGCGTGGTGCGCGTGGCGCTGCTGCCGGCCGGATGCCAGGCCGAGGCCGTGGGCGGCGTTGAAGTTGTCGCCGAGACGAACGATGTGCTTGAAACCGCGCTCAAGGGCTACGCGAACTGCGTGCTGCTGCTGCGGCCTGACCATTATGTCGCGGCGGCAATCCCGCTGCACGAGGCCGAAAAGGGAAGCCGGGCAATCGAGGCGCTGCTCGCGGCGACCTGGAGGCAGGAAGATAAACGCGGCGCCACCGCCTCCAGGACGGCGGCCTGACGCGGGCGTCAGTCCCGGTTCGACCAGGATGTCAGCACGGGTCGCAGCGTCTTGCGGAATATATTGAGCTTGCGAACTGCTCGACCCAGAGGCGCCAGGGCCGGTCGGCCTGGCCGCTGTTGGTGCGCTCGCAGGAATTCGCCTCGCCTGCCGAAAGATAGCGTGGCTGCCCGAGCTGCATCGCCGAGTGCTGCATCTGGCAGTTGGCAGCGGTGTAGATCGCCCGGAACACCGCCTGTGCAATCGTGTCGCCGACGGCGGTGAAACCATGGCCGCGCATCAGCACGACCGCCGCCTCGCCGAGATGGGCGGCCAGGGCCCGGCCCAGGGCCGCGTCGCGGATCAGCAGGTCGCTCGAATCGCCGGCTATGTCCGCCACGTCGAAAGGCGACCCGATGCCGGCGAGGAAGCCGCAGACATGCGCAACCGGCCGAACCGTGGCGCCCGCGACCACGGTGAAGGGTAGGACACTGGGCGCGTGGCTGTGAGCGACGGCGCCCACATTCGGTCGCAGACGATAGATCTCGGCGTGAATGAAACGTTCAAGAAACACCCTGGCGCCCGGCTCCGACACCGGGTTGCCGTCGAGGTCGTGCTCGAGCACATCGTCGGGCGTCACCAGGCCGGGAGCCAGACTGCGCGACATCAGGAAACGATCGGGCCGTTCGGGACTGCGCCGGCTGACATGCCCGAACGCGTCCACGACGCCCATACCGAACAGGATGCGGCTGGCCTGCGCCACCTCCAGGCGGGATGCTTCGTCGCTCATGTCATTCAGCCATCTGGGGAGCAAGAAAGCGCATCGTCGCCGCGTTGGCCCGCTCGGCGGCAGCGTCGTCGAAACCCGATCCGCCGCGTCGGGCAAAAGCGTGGCCTGCACCCGGATAAATGATACACGACGCCCTCTCTCCCAGCGGGGCCATGGCTGCCTCGATCCTGGCCTGCGCCTCGGGAGGACAGAGGTGATCCTCGGCTGCGATATGAAGCAGCACCTCGCCCGTGATGCCGGCGGCCTCGCCGAGCGCATGATGAATACCGACCCCGTAATAGGAAACCGCCTTGGCTACTCCCTTGCGCGCGGCAAGCAGGTAGGCGAGCTTGCCGCCGAGGCAATATCCGACCGCCGCCATGCGTTCGGCTTGCGGCCAGTTGTCCTGGACGAACACGGCCGCGGCGTGAGCATCCTCCACCCCCTGATCCGGATCGAAGCGTTTCATCAACGCCGTCGCCTGCTCCCTGGCGGCAGGATCCGCCGGGTCAAGCTGCACCCCGGGTTCCAGCCGCCAGAACAGGTCGGGACAGACAGCCAGGTAGCCTGCCTCGGCAAAACGGTCGGCGGTGGCTCTCATGTTGGCGTTGACGCCGAAGATCTCCTGGAGGACCAGCAGCAACGTGCCGTTCGGCGCAGCCGGCACCGCCGCATAGCAGGAAAAACGCCTGCCATCGCCAGAGGGGATTTCCAGATTCCGTAGATCAAGGCTCACTGTGCGCGCTTTCCTGTTTTGAAGCACTGGGCGCTGAAGCACTGGGCGCTGAAGCACTGGGCGCTGAAGCACTGGCCGGTCATGGGTGGACGACACTCATCCAGACCTGCTCGGAGCGGGACTTCATCGCCTCGATCGCCTCGGCGACTTGGCCAAGAGGATGTTTGTGCGTGATGAGGTCGTCGATCACGAGGTCGCCGCTTGCCATGTGCCGGAGGACCTCGTGGGCGTCGAGCCGGGAATGGTTGCGCGTGCCCGCCACCTTCCAGCATCGTGCGACCATCATGCGCATTGGATAGGAGAACGGCGTCGGCCCTCCCGCCATGTTGACGATGGTCCCGCCGGTCGCCAGGCCATTGACGGCCTGCCAGATATCGCCGCCATTGGGGACATAATCGATCACCGCGTCGGCCCGGCCGCCGGGCAACTCGGCCATCTTGCGGGCCAGCGCCCCCGTGGCGGCCCAATCCTCGCCCAGCTCGTCGGTGGCCACCATTACCGTCTCGATATTGCTCAAGGCCCTGACCGGCTCCAGCCGCCCGAGCGAGCGGCCAACGAGCACCAGGCGCGCCACGCCGAAATACTTGGCCATCTTCACCGTCGCCACACCCATCGATCCGGTCGCTCCGAGGATCATGAGCGTCGAAGCCGGTGGCAGCGCCGCGACCCGCAGGTTGCGCAGGGCATTGGCTAGATAATGCAGCTTGGCGCCCGCGTCGAAACTCACATTGTCCGTCAGCCGGTCGACCTGCCGCTGTGGCGCGCGAGCATACTCCGCGATGAACCCGTCATGGTAGCGGGCATAGGCCTCCACCGGCTGTTGGCCGAGGGCGACGAAGCCCATCATGGCGGAGCCATCGCACATCTGGTCCAGGCCACTGAGGCATTGCCGGCATCGCCCGCATGACAGGCTTGGGTGAATCCGCACCCGGTCGCCCGGCTTGAGGTGCCGCACATCGCGACCCACGGCTTCAACCGTACCCGCGCCCTCATGTCCAAGCGTCATCGGCAGCGGCCTCAGCATACCGATCTCGAGCAACGTGAACGTGCCGGCCGTCAACCCCGCCGAGCCGATCTTGACCAGTACGTCATCGTCCCCGACCTCCGGCACCTCGGCCTGGACGAGTTGCGGCCGTTTCTCGTTTTGCAGCCCGCGCAAAGCCAACATCTGCGTCATGCCGGCACCGCATCGGTCAAGTTCAGCCTGTCGAGGAAGCCGGCGAAATCCATGTCGGCAAAACGGTCTGGCTCGCACACGGCCGGCGTGTTCTCCGAAGTAAGCAGCGAGACGTGCTGCGATGGCTCCTGGCTGATGCTGGCGAAAGCGCATCCGAGCGGGATGCAGACGAATTCACCGGCTTCAAGCTCGACGATGCCGCGCTGGGTGATCAGCGTGCGCCTGCCGCTGACCTGATACTGTATCTCGTCTGCGCAGAGGTGGCGCGTGTAGCTGCGCGTGCCGGACGGCTCCAGGTTCGTGTGGCCGATCCAGATGCGCGGAGCCTTGTAGATCCACTCGACATGCCCTGTCGTCGCCGGCGCCTCCAGCACCGCCATCTTCTCCTCGAAGCGCGTGGCCGCCTGCAGAAGAAGGGACTCGTCGATGACCGAGTAGGCGACGTCGCAGTGCGGGCCGCCCAGACAGAGGGTGGAGATCTCCAGCATCGGGCGCTGCTCCCATCCGGGGAACGGGGGCGTCTTGTACTCGCCGAGTTCCACCGGCGGTACGCAGGCTTCCACCGGCCCATGCAGGTAGAAAATCAGGTGGATGTCCTCCCGGCCGTAATTGTCGTGTCCTACCCCGACCGGGATGGAGGAGAACTGCCCGGGCCGCAGCTCGACCGTGCCGAGTTCGGTCAACTGCGTGCGCTCGCCGCAGATCTGAAATCCGATCTCATCCACGTCGGCGTTGCGGTGATAGAATGGCTGCCGCCCGTTGATCGTCTGCCACTCCAGCCGCAGGAACGGGCCCTCGAATACGCCGCGGGGCGGGCTGAAACGGACCGGCTCGTATTTCGAAATGAACTTGTAGACGCCAAGCGGCTGCACGTCCGCGGTGACGAACCGCATGAGCGCCGGATCGGGCTTGTCGAAGAACCGTTTCTCGTCCCGCTTGATCGTCCTGACCGGCCGGTTGGTCGGAAAGCCGTCAATGATCTCGTCGACGATACGCACAGCAAACTCCATGATTGAGCCGGGTCGCGCCGCGCTATGGCGGCGGCCGGATTGGTTTCTGGCGAGGCGTGTTCCCCGGCGGCGGTCACAGCCGGGAGGCGGTGTTATGGTCGAGGCGGGGACATCGCCTCAGATACTGGGGAGGCTGGACGCCTTGGGATCGTCGTTGAAGCGGAGCGCCTCCCCGAAGCTTGGCCGCGCCCGCATCCGCTCGAACCACGCGACCGTTCGCGGATGCTCCGCCTCGTCCAGAAAACCGGGAATAAGCGTGTTGATGCGGTCGACGTACGGCACGATGGCGACATCCGCCAGCGAGTACAGGTCGCCCAGCAGCCAGGGACCACCACCGCTCAGCCAGCCCTCCACCTTGTTCAGCGTCTCCTTCATCTGGCGTTCCGACGCCGCGCACTCCTCCGGAGTGAAGCCTTCTCCGGCAACGGTCTCCCAGCGCGTCCGGCGCTCCTCGGTCGGCACCGCCCGCAGGATGGATTTCAACTCCTCCTCGCTCAGCGCGCGCGCGGCCGGCGCACTCAACTGCATCCAGGTCAGGATGTAGACGGCATTGTAGGCGAAGGTGTCGGCGAAGCGCGTCATCACCCGCATTCTGGCCCGCTCGTAAGGATCGGAGGGGACCAGCGGGGTCTCGGGGAACGCGTCCTCCAGGTACTCGATGATGACGTTGCTCTCGACCACGGGGCGGCCCCGGTGGACCAGGGTCGGCACGACGCCGTTCGGATTGAGTTCCAGATAGGACGGGAGCAGGTGCTCGAACTTTTGCAGGTTAAGCAAGTGGCTGCGGAAGGCGAGCCTCTTCTCATAAAGCACCAGGCGCACCTTCTTGGAACAGGTCGAGGCCCTGCCGTGATAAAGTTCGAGTTCTGCCTGCGGCATCTCGTCAGTCATGTTCGGCGCACCTTCCCGCCCTCGTGATATAAAGCCTGGCTTTCCGGCCAGGAGGCAGGACGTTTACCTGGAAGGCCCGGCCCCGCTCCAGACTGAATTATCATCATTCATCGTCTGATAATAGAGTTGCCCGGTCTTGTCGAGACCTTGTTCGCTCCAAACACGGATCGCCGGGCACGCAATATGGCCGGCGCTCGGTGTTGGCCTCGTGCGACGATGCCTCCGCCGGCATCCGGCGGCCCGGAATGAACAGGGCGGAGGCGGAACAACGCTCGCAAAGAGTTTCCATTATCGTCCGGTCATGCGTATCTGCGGCATGCAAAGCGACGTCCCCATCGGCCCGAACCCTTCCCGCCTGCCGAACCATGCAGGGAGAGCCTGCAAGCATGACAGCCTGTGTGCCGGCGCGAAGGGCAATCCGGTCTGGCACGCGACGACATCGTGACGCCCGCGAAGAACCGCATCGTTCCTGCCGTCCTGCGCGGTCGCCCGCGTGACCCGGCAAAGCGGCAGGCGCTTCTGGACGCGGCCAGGAAGCTGTTCCTGCTGCACGGCGTGGACGGGGTCACGATCGACGAGATAATCGCCGCCGCCGGTGTGTCCCGATCCACGTTCTACAGCAATTTCGAGCACAAGGACGCCCTCTTCACGGCCGTGATAAAGGAGCGCTCGCAGCAGATCGCCACCGACGAGTGGGTCAACACCAGCCTGTCCGGGGATTTCGAGGCGAGCGTGATCGCATTCGGGGAGCGGCTGCTGAAGTTTGTGGGCGAGCCTGAAACCTTCGCCCTCGAGCGCCTGCTCGGCCACGCGGCTCAGACCGACCCAGGCCACGCGGCCATGTTCTTCAATGCCGGACCCGGTCGCGCGCGGAATATCCTGACGCTGATCATCGTCAAGGCGCAGGAACAGGGTGTCGTGCGTCGGACCGACCCGCAACAGGCCGCGAACGACCTCATGGGTCTCTGGCATGGTTTCTGGCGCCTGGAAATGGTCTATGGCGGCCAGCCCGCGCCGGATGAACGCGAGCGTTCCCGCTTGGCGCGACATGGCGTCCACCAGTTTCTTAAGCTCTACGGCGCCTGAACGGCGCCTAAATAACGGATCGTATCGTCCGTTTTTCCTTTACCGGCGGATCGCGTCTGATATATGAGACTTATGCCTGGCACGCGGGGACATTTGCCCGGGCACAACCAGGTACAACGAGACAAAACGGGCCGGATCGGCCTCGACGCTACTGGCGCTAAGGGAGCCGAAACATATGCTAAGGATGACCCAACTCGATCCGGTCGTGTCGATCCAGGACCAGATCGCGCAGGACGGCCCCGACAGCGTTATATTGTTCAACACATTCACGATGGCGCCCGAAGATGTGGACGCCATGCTGCGCGCCTGGGCCGACGATGCGGCCCACTTCAAGGCGCAGCCGGGGTTCATCTGTGCGCAGCTTCACCGCGGCATCGGAGACAGCAACACGTTCCTGAACTATGCCGTGTGGCAGACGGTCGCTCATTTCCGCGCGGCGTTCAATCATCCGGGCTTCATGGCCACGCTCATCGCGTATCCAGAAAGCGTGGTTGCGTCTCCCCACCTGTTCCGCAAGGTAGCCATGGACGGGATCTGTGTCGCCTGATGGCGATCCGGCATGGATCGTCAGCGGGGAAAGTGGCCGCCAGGGTTAGCAGGCCGACCGGTCGATCTTTCCGGATGTCTCGCTGACAGGCCGCGATTCGCTGCCTAACCGTCCAGGTCCTGAATGATAGGGTTCATCCGGTGCCGTGTCGACGACACGCATTTTTCAGGGAGTTATCCAGGAGTTCGAGTAGAGGGGCTACAAGTCCAAGACCCGGCCCGCGATTATTTCCGAACAGAACGAGCGAAACTGCTATCGCATGTCGATTTCTTGCTCCTGCGATGGCGCAGCGTCCCAGCCAGCAACTGATACAAAACTCGTCTCTTACGACAACAAAAAAATGAGGAGGAACGTTTGGTACTACAACGCAAGGAGCGTTGTGAGCGGCGGCGGGCCGCGCTCACAACTCCAGGCCGCGTCACTCTGTCGCGCAGGCGCTCACGTGGCTTTCGCCAGCCCATGCTTCGAGCATCATGGACTAGCTGGCTTCGCGTCGCGTTGGCCATAGCCGTGTGCGTCGCGGCGCGCCCGGCCCAGGCGGCGGAAGGCGGAGGTGCTCCGTATCCACCCGGGTCAGCCGGCCCCTTCTCGGGCGGCATTCCGCCCTTCCCCGGCCTGTTTCTGCTCAACCAGGTCAATTATTTCAGCCTGGATCGTCTCGTTGGACCGGGCGGGGACAAGATCCCGGCGTCGTTCCACGGCTACGGCTTTGCCGAGGTGCCACGATTCCTCTACGTCTACCCGGTCACATTGCCGGGCGGTGGAGTGCTCGCGACCCAGGCGGTTCCGGTGATAACAGGGGTCAACCTGCGCGCCGGCAACCTGCAAGGCAGCGATTCCGGTCTCAGCGATTTCATCTTCAGCCCCGTCATCATGGACTGGCAGGTCGCCCCGAAAATGCGGGCCGGGTTCGGTTTCGACATGAGCTTCCCGATCGGGACCTACCGGCAGAACGCGCTCGTAAACCTTCCGCCGGGCTACATCTCGTTCCAGCCCGTGCTCCCGTTCCGCTATGACAACCCGAATGGCCTGAGCGTCGGCCTTCAGCCGCGTCTCGCGTTCAACACCCAGAACGGTGTCACCCACTACCAGAGCGGAGACTCGTTCATCGTGGATGGCAGCGTGGGCTGGAACTTCGGCAAATGGCAGCCGGGAATCGTCGGCGGCTGGTGGCACCAATTCACGAGCGATAAGCTATACGGCTCCAGCCTGCCATTCAGCGGTATCAGCGGCAACCGGGCGCAAATCCTCAATGTCGGCCCGTCGCTGCTTTATTCGGCCGGTCCGCTTTCGTTCAACTTGAACTACCAGCATGGTTTCCTCGCCAGGAACACAGCCAGGTCCGACTCGATCTGGCTCAACGTCGCCTTGCCGCTCGGGGCAATTGCCTCGAAGCTGTTCCGGTGAACGCGGACGTGACGCACGAGCCGTCACCTTGTGCCCGAACGGGCGTCACCGTCGCCTGCTGTCAACAGAGACCGGACCGGAAAACGGTCTGGCTCAAGGAGGATACATGTCGCGTTTGACCGCCCTGAGTGCCGGCGTGCTGCTGGGGATGGCCACTTCCGGCTGTGCCCAGAAGGTCGAGGCGCCCCTGCCTGCGACGGCCGTATCGAAGCCGGCGCTCACCGACCATGAGCGCTCCGTTGCGCGCAACATCTTCTGCAAGGGCGAACCGGTCATCGTGCAGGACCAGAACTCCGCCCTGACGATCTCGGACAATTGCAGATCCGTCACGATCGCCGGATCGAACAACAAGGTCACCGTGAATATCCAGTCGCATGGCTCGATCAAGGTCACCGGGTCCGGCAACGAGGTGATCTGGCACATGGCCGATATCGGTGCTCCGCCGGTGGTCGTCAACGGCGGTTCGGGGAACAAGGTCGACCAGTTGCGAAACGAGATCGGCGCTCCCTGAACCGGGCGGCTGGCCCAGCCGTACAGCTCCGCAAGTCCGCCGCCGCGCCGGCCGGCCATCGCGGCGGCGACTTGTGCCCGAACAATGTTTTCCACACCTGCGAACGGGAACCGGAATGCAGAACGAACTGGTGACGGATGTGCCTCGCTTCTCCCGGGGCGAACGCGATCGCCGGTGGGCGCGCGTGCGGACGCTGATGCGCCAGGAGCGACTGGACGCGATCTTCGTGCCGCCCAACACCGGCCTCTGGGACCAGTTCCAGGCCAATGTCCGCTACCTGACGGGCATTGGCGGCAATTGCGCGCAGGCGGCCGCGATCCTGCCGCTGGAAGGCGATGTGACCGCGTTGACCAGTCCAGATGTGGACGCACGCTTCTGGCGGGCGCGGCAGGATTGGGTCGAGGATATCCGTCCCGTGACAACCGGCTGGGGCTATGCCGGGGCAGCGATCGAGCGACTGCGCGAACTGGGTCTGGCGAACGGGCGGATCGGCGTGACCGGGCTGGCCGACAACACGCGGTTCCCGGAAGGGATCACGTCGCTCGGCATCTTCAACCGCCTTCGGGAGGCCTTCGGCGGTGCGGAACTTGTCAACGCCAACCTGGTGATGGAGCGTTCCCGCTTCGTCAAGAGCGCGGAGGAACTGTCGTTCATGAGGGCGGCGGACGAACTGGTCGAACGCGCCATCGAGGTCCTGTCCCGCGAGGCCCGGCCGGGGGTGCCGGAGAACGTGGTCTACGCCCGCATGCTCGCCAGCATTGTCGAAGGGGGTGGCGAGGTTCCCACGATGATACTCTGGTCCGCAGGCTGGCCCCAGCCTCCGTCCAACCAGTACATGCCGTCAAGGCGCATCCTTTGCGCGGGCGACATGATCCTCACCGAGGCCGAGGCCCGCTGGGGCGGCTACATCGCCCAGAACACCCAGCCGCTATTCGTGGGAAAAGCGCCCGACGAATACAGGCGCATGTTTGCCCTGCAACAGGAAGCCTTGGCGGCATGCCACGAAAAGCTGCGTCCGGGCAGCACCTTGGGGGAGATCGTGGAGGTGGCGGCTTCCTTCTCGCGTGACGACTATCAATGCCGACTGATCATGCACGCGCGAGGGCTTGGCGACGACTCCCCGATGGCGGTCTATGGCACGCGCGACCAGCTCATGAGAGACTGGGCGATCGAGGAAAACTCGACCTTCATCGTCAAGCCGATGGTCAGGACGCCAGACAACGCGAAGCGCATCTACTGGGGCGACACGGTCGTCGCGACCCTGAACGGCGCTAGCCGGTTAGGTAAGCGCCGGCCGGAGATCATCGAGATCGGTTGAGGGATTCCCCGTTGGTGACGCTTGGGCGCCGGTCGGCCCATATCGCTCCATCAGCAGCGTCAATCATCGTTCGCCCTTCCTGTTAATCCTACGGGCTTGAGCGAAAGAGGCCCGTTGGATGCAGGGTTCGAGGATTATTCTTGGCCGGCCTAGCCGGACTCGCCGATGATCCGTGCCGCCAGCGAGGCAGCGGACGCCCGGTTCACGATGCCGAGCTTGTTGTAGATCTGCTCGAGATGCTTGTCGATCGTGCGCGGACTCAGGCTGAGTATGTCCGCGATGTCCCGCGTCGCCTTGCCATAGCTGATCCAGAGCAGGACCTCCGCTTCGCGCGGGGTAAGGTCGAGCTTCTCCTTCAGCACCATCTCGGGACGCCTGTCCTGCGGTGCCACGCGGAGAAGCAGTTCCTCAGGTCCCGGCACGCCGACAAAGCTCACCCGGAAGCCGGGATCCTTTCCGTCGAAGGGGATGGAAATCACGCTGCCCGGGGCGATCGCGCCGGCCGCGAGTTGTGCTGCGAGTTCCGTGGGAACCGCTGTCGATTTCGTGCCGAGCAGCAAGGCGGCCTGCGGCGTGGCCCAGAGCAGCCGGCCGGCCGGATCGATGGCGAACAGGAACCGGCCCGCACCGTCCAGCGCGCGATAGGCGGCTTGGGCCCGGCGTCCCGCGAGCAGATGCACGTTCAGCCGTGCCAGCACCTCGTCGAGTTGGAGCGGCTTGGTGACGTAATCCGCAGCCCCTGCCTCGAACGCACGCAGCACGTGCTCGGCCTCGGACATCCCCGTCATGAACACCACCGGGATCGAGGCAAGCGTGGCCGTGGTCTTTATGCGCAGGCATGCTTCCACCCCGCCCATCGCCGGCATGACGGCATCGATCAGGATGATGTCGGGCCGGTTCCGCTCGAGCACCTTGAAGGCGGCGTTGGCACTCTGCGCCATGAGCACGAGGTAGCCGGCTCCCTCCAAAGCCATGTCCAGGAGCCCGAGCGTTTCCGGCGCATCGTCGATGATCAGGACGCACCCCCGCCGGCTCATCGGGCGGGCTCCATCCCGTCGAGCGCATCCCGCAGCGCTTCGAGCTGGTAGGAGGTGAGAAGCCTGCGAAGCGGCTGGAGCGCGTAAGCCAGCCTCGGTGTCTCGCCTTCCAAGGCGTCCATCCGCTCCCTCAGGGCACGCATCGAGCCGCCTTCGACCAAGAGGCGAAGCTCCGCGACCTGCGCATGCGACAGGACCGGAGTTGGTTCCTCATGGTCCGGGCGTTCATCCCGGTCCGGGCGCGGTAGCGCTTCCCCGTCGGCCTGCACCCAGCGGAGGTCCAGCCGAATGCCGATCTCGCGCAGCAGGGCGGCGAACTCGACCGGCTTGCCGAGCAGGGGGCAGCCGCCGAGATCCGGGTCGGATCCGAGGTCGAAGCCGGGCGCCGATCCGTGCTGCGCTTCTCCGGAGATGAAGATGATCGGCGCCTGCCCGGCCTGCGTCTCCCGCAGGCATCGCGCCAGCTGCAGCCCGTCCATGCCGGCCATCGACAGGTCGAGCAGGAATAGCTGCGGCTGGAACTCTCCCGCCGCAGTCAGGCATTCCGGCCCGCTGCCCGTCGTGCGGACCTCGAAGCCCAGCGGCGTCAGCAGATCGGTCATCAGCGCGCGATGTCCGGCATCGTCGTCCGCCACGAGAACGCGACGCGCCGCGCCGCCATGGCCGGTCACATGCCCGGCGGCAAGCAGCTCGCCGTCGTCCGCGGTGTCGGACAGCATCAGCCTGACGCGGAACCGGCTGCCGCTTCCCGGGCTGCTGCTGACGGTGATCTCGCCGCCAAGGATCTCGGTGAGCAGCCGGGTGATGGTCAGGCCGAGGCCGGTACCGGGCACCGTGGCAGGCGCGGCACGCTCGAACGGCTCGAAGATGCGTTCCAGGTCGCCGGGCTCGATGCCCGGGCCCGTGTCGGTCACCACGAACTCGGCGATCTGCGCCCGCCAGCTTGCCGACAGGCGGACGACGCCGATGCTGGTGAACTTGATCGCGTTCGAGAGCAGGTTGATCAGGATCTGGCGCAGCCGGTGCTCGTCGGCATGAACCACGGCGGGCAAAGCGTGGGCGTCGTAGATCAGGCGCAGCCCCTTGGCTTCCGCCTGCGGACGCAGCATCTGCGCGAGGCCTTCCAGCAACCCGGGCAGGCGGATGCGGTCGCGGTACAGCTCGATCCGGCCCGCCTCGATGCGCGAGATGTCGAGTAGGCCGCTGATGATCGCATTCAGATGCTCGCCGCTTTCGCGGATGATTCGCACCCCGCGATGGCGCTCCGCCGGGATGCGCGGGTCTGCTTCCATCAGCTGGGCGTAGCCCAGGATGGCGTTGAGCGGGGAGCGCAGCTCGTGGCTGATCCCGACCACGTAGCGGCTCTTGGCCAGGCTGGCGGCCTCCGCCTTGTCGCGCGCCTTGTGCAGGGCGGCGTCGGTCCGGGCGTGCGCCGCGATCTCGTTCATGAGCAGGCGCGTCTGGCGGCGCGTCTCCTCCTCCGCGTTACGCCGGCTTTCGCCTGACAGGACGATCAGCCATGACAGGATGGCGGCGACCAGGATCGCTGCGAGCAAGGCCCGTCCCGGTGCCGGGCTCCCGACCGCGGCGAGCAGGCCGTCGATCGCCGCGGATGTGACCAGCAGCAGCAGCACGAAGCGGCTGAGGCGGGTGTCGAGGACACCGCGGACGCGCTCCGGCAGGAAACGCAGCGGGACCACCAAAGGGATCATCAATTGGGCCGGTAGCCGGGTCGCGGCCGGCTTGCAGCTGTCGCCGCAGCGGCTGTCGAGCGAGCAGCATAGCGAGCAGATCGCGCCGCCATAGGCCGGACAGAACGCCATGTCCTCGTGCTCGAAGCCGTGCTCGCACAGGGTGCAGGTGATGATCCCGCGCTTCGACCAGCCGGCGCGGGCGCGCCGGGCCAGATAGGTGCGGCCTCCGGTCCTCCAGGCGATGACAGGGGCGGCCAGGAAGGCGAGCCCGAACGCCAGGAACGGCCCGAACGCGGCCAGGAGCGGCCCGAGGACGCCGGAATAGGCGGCGAGGCCGACAGCCACTCCGAGCAGCATGGCACCGACGCCGACCGGGTTGATGTCGGGCAGATGGGCCCGCTTGAACTCGATGAACGGCGGGCTCCAGCCGAGCGGCTGGTTGACGACGAGGTTGGCAACCAGTGCGCCCATCCACGCGGCGGCCAGGTCTGCGTACAGGATCAGGCCCCGCTGGATGGTGTCCAGGATGCCGGCCTCCATCAGGGCGAGGGCGATGGCGACATTGAAGAACACGTAGAAGACCCGGCCGGGATGGCTGTGTGTCAGGCGCGAGAAGAAGTTCGACCAGGCCAACGAGCCGGCATAGGCGTTGGTGACGTTGATCTTGACCTGGGACACCGCGACCAGGGCCATCGTGGCCAGGATCGCCGGCAATGGCGGCAGGATGGTGCCATAGGCGAGCCGATACATCTGTGTCGGCTGCACCGCCTCGAGGCCGGAATATCCGGCGGCCAGCCCGGCCCACAGGAGCAGCGACCCGGCCAGGATCTTGACGGCGTCGATCAGGATCCAGGCCGGGCCGCCGAGCACGACCGCGCTCCACCACCTGATGTCCCGGGTGCCGCGCCGGATCGGCATGAAGCGGATGAAGTCGACCTGCTCCGCGGTCTGGCTGATGAGCACGAACATGATCGAGGCGGCAGTGCCGATCGCGCGCGGATCGAGGCCGTGCGTCTCGCTGCCGTGGAAGCGGGACCAGCCCGACAGCCACCCGGGGTGGAGGAACAGGACCGCGGCCAGCGGCACCAGGTTCAGCACCAGCCACGCCGGCTGCGTCACCAGCTGCAGCCGGGCAATGAAAGTGACGCCGTGGGTGACCAGCGGCACGATCACGACGGCGCACAGGATGTAGCCGATCCAGAAGGGCACCATCAGGAACAGGTTCAGCATGCTGGCGAGGATCGCCGCCTCGATGCCGAAGAACAGGAAGGTGAAGGTCGCATAGATCAGGGAGGTGATGGTCGAGCCGATGTAGCCGAAGCCGGCGCCCCGGGTGAGCAGGTCGATGTCCAGTCCGGAGCGGGCGGCGGCAGCGCAGATCGGCAGGCTGATCATGAAGATCAGCACGGACACCGCGAGCAGGGCGACGCACACGTTGGCGAAGCCAAAGGACAGGGTCAGGGTGCCGCCGATGGCCTCCAGCGCAAGGAAGGAGATCGAGCCGAGAGCGGTGTTGGCCACGCGCAAAGGCGACCAGATGCGGGCGCTGCGGGCGGTGAATCTGAGGGCGTAGTCCTCGAGCGTCTGGTTGGCGACCCACCGGTTATAGTCGCGCCGCATGCGCACGATGCGCAGCCGGGTGGTGTTGGCCGGTCCGATCATCGTGTCTCCGCGGATGTTGGCGAGGCAGGGCAGGCAGAAGGCGGCGGGCGCCTCGCCGTCCGCCATCTCCGGCTTACGCGTCGGCGCATACGTAATACCGCGTATGGGACCCTCCGGCCATTTGCTCGATAGCGTGATGAACAACCATTCATCCATGAGGCCAGCATGACTGCCAACAGCACCGGTTTCAGCAGGCGCGCGTTCGGGCGCATCGGCCTTGGTCTGCTCGCGGCGACCTCGGCGTCCCGCCACGCCGGGGCCGCGCCGGCGGGTGAGCCGATCCGGATCGGCATCCTGCACTCCCTGTCGGGTACCATGGCGATCAGCGAGACCACGCTGAAGGACGTCATGCTGATGCTGATCGCGCAGCAGAACGCCAAGGGCGGCGTGCTCGGGCGTCCGCTCGAGGCGGTCGTGGTCGATCCGGCCTCGAACTGGCCGCTATTCGCCGAAAAGGCGCGCCAGCTGCTTTCGGTCAACAAGGCGGCCGCGGTATTCGGGTGCTGGACCAGCGTGTCGCGCAAGTCGGTGCTGCCGGTGTTCGAGGAGCTGAACGGCATCCTCTATTACCCGGTCCAGTACGAGGGCCAGGAGTGCAGCCGCAACGTCTTCTATACCGGTGCCGCGCCGAACCAGCAGGCGCTTCCCGCGGTCGACTACCTCGCCTCGGAGGAGAAGGTGCAGCGTTGGGTACTCGCGGGCACAGACTATGTCTATCCGCGCACCACCAACCAGATCCTGCAGGCCTACCTGAAGGACAAGGGGGTCGCGGATTCCGACATCATGATCAACTACACGCCGTTCGGCCAGTCGGACTGGCAGAACATCGTGTCGCAGATCAAGGCGTTCGGATCGACCGGGAAGAAGACCGCCGTGGTCTCCACCATCAACGGCGACGCCAACGTGCCGTTCTACAAGGAGCTGGGCAACCAGGGCATCAAGGCGACCGACATCCCGGTCATGGCATTCAGCGTCGGCGAGGAGGAGCTGGCCGGTATGGACACCAGGCCACTGGTCGGGCAGCTCGCCGCCTGGAACTACTTCGAGAGCATCGACACGCCGGCCAACCACGCCTTCATCGAGCAGTGGCATAGCTTCACCCACAACCCGAAGCGGACGACCAACGACCCGATGGAGGCGCACTATATCGGCTTCAACATGTGGGTGCAGGCGGTCGAGAAGGCCAGGACAACCGACCATGACGCGGTGATCGAGGCCATGATCGGTATCCGCCAGCCCAACCTGACCGGCGGCGTGGCGACGATGCTGCCCAACCACCACCTCACCAAGCCGGTGTTCATCGGCGAGATCCAGGACGACGGCCAGTTCAACGTGGTCTGGCAGAGCCCGGAGCTCATTCCCGGCAAGGCCTGGTCGCCGTACATCGCCTCGACCAGGAACCTGGTCGGCGACTGGCGCAAGCCGATCTCCTGCGGGAACTACGACGTCGCGACGAAGACCTGCGTCGGCACCAGGCATGCGTAGGGCCTGCGTCCTCCTCGCCGTCCTGGGGCTGCTGTTCGGCGCATCGGTCGCCCAGGCTCGGGATGGCGTGGCGCAGGACCGCGTGGCGCAGGACAGCGTGGCGCAGGCGGACGGGTACGCCGGGCTCGCTTCGGGCCGCTACGACGCCGTGGCGAACGGTGCGACGCGACTGGCGGCATCCGGCGATCCGCGCGCCGATGCGGTGCTGCATGCGCTGGCCGAGCGCCACCTGTTCGTTTCGCATTCCGGTGGGGGCCTGTTCATCCGCAACGGCGACGTGCTGACGGACGCCCGCACCGGCGCCATCGCCAGCGCTCCGCCGGAGGGTCTCCGTCCGGTGCGCCTGAACAACCGCATACGCGAGGCCCTGGATGCGGCGCTGGCGGTGCTCGACCTGCAATCCCCCGATCGCGGCAAGCGCCTGCAGGCCGCCGAGGCGATCTACCAGGCCCATCCCGAAGCGGTCCTGCCCGCGATCGACCGTGCGCTGGCGCGCGAGCTCGATCCGGGGGTGCGGAAC